>CALHIC010000318.1 GCA_938030845.1 uncultured Oribacterium sp.
TAATAGGGTACAATCAGGATGGGAATAATGGCATTAATCCAGCCTCCCGCCTTGAACATCCAGTCCTTTCCAAAGTGGGCATAGGCTCCCACGGGGCTCTTTCTGGTCATTCTTCCGATGGCACTTTCCGCAATAATCATGGTATAGCCGAAGGTAAGCATCAGTAAAAGATACACCAAAAGGAAGATTCCTCCCCCGTACTTCGCCGCCAAATAGGGGAATCTCCAAATATTTCCCAAGCCCACCGCAGAGCCTGCGGCGGATAAGACAAAGCCCAGGCGGGAGCTGAACTTACTTCGTTTTTGCTTTTCACTACTCATTTTCTAGTTCCTTTCTACTGCTACGCATTTCTTTTTATTCTCTCGGAAGCCTTCTCCATAGCTTCCGGAAAGAGCACATTTGCTCGAAATCTTTTGTTCTTCCGTTCCGAGGGATATAGCTCCTGTCTACAGAAGCTTCAGCAAAAATTTTTCCTTACAGTGCCTCTCCTTCCGCTCCCAAAAACTTTAAGGCCTGATAGAGTCTGGCAAGGGGCAGGCCCATCACATTGTAATAGTCCCCTGCAATGCCCTTTATGAAGGGGGCAAAACGGCCCTGAATCCCGTAAGCTCCCGCCTTATCCATAGGCTCTTTGCTTTCGATATAATCCCAAATTTCCCGCTCCGTAAGTCTTGCGAACTGCACCTCGGTCTTTTCGTAAAAGCCCATTTTCTTCCCCTGAAAATGAAGGCTGACCCCGGTATAGACCTGATGGGCTCTTCCGGAAAGGGCGGAAAGCATCCTGTAGGCATCCTCCTCACTTTTCGGTTTTCCCAAAATCCGATCCTCGAAAAATACCACTGTGTCCGCCCCAATCACAAGATAGTCCTTCGGATACTGCTTTGCCACGTCCTCCGCCTTCTGAAAGGCCAGCTTCTGCACCAAAAGACTGGGATCCGACTCCGTTACATCCTCCGCTATTCCGCTGGGATGAATCTCCGCCTTAAGTCCCAGAAGCTGAATCAGCTCCTGTCTTCTTGGAGATGCGGAAGCCAAAACCACCTTGGGAAATAGCACCGTGATGGGCTTTTCCTTTTTTTCCGCTTCCTTCCTTCTTTCCTCCCGCTCTTTTAATTTATGTTCCAAAAGGTCAACATCTTCTTTGGAAAGCCCCAGCTTCTCCAAGAAGTCCTCGTCTTTATTTGTAGCGTCTCCCATTTTTCTTCCTTTCTTTTTTTGCAATTGCCCCTCTGTTTTTGCAGTCGCCTTTCTATTCTAACGATTTTTTTCTGTTTTCACAGTAATTTTTTTACAATTTGCCATAAAAATGATTTTCTTTCTCTTTTTTGTGAAATACGATGTTTTCCGGGAAAATAAGCGGAGAAAACAGCAAAGAAATTTCCTCTTTTCTCCAAAAGATTTCTTCTTGCATTTTCCTCCGCTTTATACTAAGGTGAACTTATCGCACTACGCGCAGTACATGTCTTAGAGAAAGGGAATTCTATGAAAATCGAAAACGTAAACAACGTAGAAGGCTTATTTAAGCTATTGAATGACTTACACGGAAAGGTAGAGTTGGTTTCTCCGGAAGGAGACCGAATTAACTTGAAGTCCAAGCTCTCCCAGATGCTGATGATGTCTCAGATGTTGGACAAGGCCTACATTAAAGAGCTGGAACTGATTGTCCATGAGCCGGAGGACATGAAGAAGGTTGTTGAATTCATGATGGGGGATGCCCACAATTGATTTTCCGCACTTGCGAAAATTTGACTCTTCCCAAAGCGGAAGAGTCTTTTTTTTCTGATTTGCTGGTGGTGGGAGGCGGCTGTTCCGGCTTAGCCGCCATCTCTGCCGCGGCGGATCTTGGGATTGAAAACAGTCTTTTATTGGAAAAAGAAGAAATCCTTGGAGGGCGTTTAGGAAAAAGCACGGAAGATATAAACGGGCTCTTTGCAAAGACCGTTCAGCCTAAAGAGCTTCTGTCCCATTTTTCCCTTTTTCTGGAAAATTATGGAGTCGCTCATCAAGAGGGCGTGGAAGTAGAGGAAATTTATGTTCTTTCAAGGGAGGCTCTTTCGATAGTGCATTCCCAAGGCGAAGCTTCCGCTTATCGCTATCTCTTAAAGGCTAAAACGAAGGAAGGAGAACGCTTCTTTATCAGTAAGGCTTTAGTCTTGGCTGTGGGAGCATTTACTCCGGAGGAAAATGCCGCTGTTTCTGTTCTTATAGAAGAAGAGAAGAAAACAGGCTCCCCCCGACTTTTCCTGACAGGGCAAAGTCTTGCCCCCTCCCAAAGCATTGCCGAAGCAGTGCAATCCGGTGGGGCTGTGGGTAGAATGGTAGGAGAAATGCTTTTAAAAGAAAAGCATAAACAGGGATTTTAAAACAAGGGGCTGTAAAGCCCCTTGTTTATTATGAAAAGGTTTATTCTTATTCTATTATAGCTTGATTATCCGATTCCACCGTAAAATGCACCTGCTATAAGTGCAAGCAATGCGAGTCCTGTATAAACATACTTGCCCAAAAAGAACCAGGTATCTCCTTTAGGCTTCTTTGCACCTGCATTTACAGCCTCCATGGTATACTGCTTTCCAAATATGAAGAACAACATTACTGAAGCAAGTACCGCACCAATAGGGCAAATATAGATAGACACCGCATCCATCCAACTTCCTACAATTCCCTGTATCAATACTGCAACAACGACGCCCAGTACACCAATTATTCCTACTGACTGTATTCTACTCAGTCTAAACTGCTGCTGCAATGTAGCTACAGGCGCCTCATACAGATTTACAAGTGAACTGAGTCCTGCAAATGTAACACATACAAAGAATATAATTCCTACAATCATGCCACCCGGCATCTGATTCATTATATTTACAAGGTAGATAAACATAAGTCCCGGACCGCCTTCACTAAGTTCTGCTCCCGATGTAGCCATAGCCGGTATAATAACGAGTGCTGCAAGAAGTGCCGCACAGGTATCAAATATAGCTATGTTCATTGCAGAGAAAGGTACATCCTCTTTCTTACTGAGATAAGAACCGTAAACAACGGTACCGTTACCTGCAATAGAAAGCGAGAAAAATGCCTGTCCGAATGCAAATATCCAAAGTCTTATATCCTTTAATCCTTCAGGATTTACAGTAAAGATATACTTATATCCGTTTACTGCACCCGGCTGTATTCCTATATAAACAGCAAGTCCGATCATCATTACGAAAAGTAGCGGCATCATAAACTTATTTGCTTTCTCTATACCGTCAGCAACTCCTAATGCCATAATAGCAAAGTTTACAACGAGTGCTATTATTATCCATGTATTGTTTCCGAATGCTGTAGCTGTAGATCCGAAAGTTCCACCTATGACATCCATATTTGTACCCATTCCAAACAGCTTTCCTGTAAATGCCATTACTACATATTTAAATATCCAACCTACTACACATGAATAACCTATTGCGAGAGCCAAAGAACCTATTGTAGGTATAATTCCTATGCTCTCACCTACTTTTCTGCTCTTTCCGGCATGAGCCATAGCAGCACCGAATGCTCCTATAGGACCTTTACCCGTGCTCCTTCCAAGTGCGATCTCTTCCACTACTCCTGTACTGCCTATCAATATAACGAATATAAAGTAGGGAAT
>CALHIC010000319.1 GCA_938030845.1 uncultured Oribacterium sp.
GTGGCCAGAAAACTGCTTGCGGTACTCTGCTTTTTGCTTTTTTTGCGAAATAGCTTTGCCAAAAGAGCATCCGTCATCTTTACCACAAAGTTATATACCGGGCTCATTAAATAAGCTAAAACCGCTCCATAAATAATGGGCATCAGAATCTGAATAAAGAGATTAAAGTTTTTGTTAATGGTCTCTAAATGGCTCACTATAATAAAAAGCAGGGAAGTCGCCGCCAATACCAAAAATGCGGTAATTCCCCACTTGATTTGTTCTGTCCAGTTTTCCCTTTTCATTGCTCTACACTCCTAAAAGAACAGTTCATCTATACATCGCCCTGTACATCTGCCATTTTCTTCTGTAAAACGGTCACCTTTCCCTGTGACTCTATGCTTTACAAATACGGCAGGGACAGTTTATTTCTTACTTAACACAAAAATCAGACTCACCAAAGCGCCGTACCACACGTTTGACTCCTAGCATTAAGCCAGGTGGGTTACCTCACGGATTTCTCAAGGATCCTTAACCGCAGGACGGAAGGCTTGCTATCCTAATCGCAAATATCGGAATCCCGTATGTCATATTTGTAGGTTCAAATTGTGTGGACTCGAACGCCCCAGCCAAGTCTGTAAAAAAATTATAGCAAAGGGCACCTGGGCTTGCAAGTAAGAATTTCTATTCCATAGCTTACAGATTTTCTATTCCATAGCTTACAAAAAGCATTCCCTTTTCCACGGAAATCTCCGCCTCTTCTCCCGTAAAGGCATTGCTCACTCCTATAGGAAAACTATTCTTTAAGCAGCCTTTATGCACCTGATAGAGGAGCCCCTTTTCCTCTACTCCTCTAGCCTCCTTGGAATAGGAAAATACGGAACAAGCCCCTTCCATTCCTTTCGGAAAATGCAGACTTCCATCTTGAACTGCCGTAATAAGCTCTTCTTTTCCGTACAAATATCCCCTAACCCCTTGTTCGGTAAGATAGGCCAGACTTTGTAATGCGGCAAGACTATGGTCAAAGCGCCTTCCCTCTAAAGCCCCAAAGATATGGATTTCCCTGATTCCTTCTTCCAGACAAAGCTTAATGGCCGCCAGAAGATCCGTATCATTTTTCACTACAGGGAGTTGCTTCAGGGGAATCCCCTGAAAGGAAGATTCGGAAAGAAATTCCGCCTTTTCCTTCGGATTTTCAGAAAAGATATTATAGGATGCAGAAGGCGGATTTTCTAAGGAGCTCCCTCTCAAAGAATCCAAATCTCCCAAAATCAAAGAGGGGCTAATACCTTCCTCTTGACAGTATCGGAAGCCTCCATCCACCGCAATAATCAGATCCTCTCGTTCCAAGGGAAAAGGAATTCCATAAAAATATCCGGCACAGATTAATATTCCTCTTCTTCCCATACTTTCTCCTGTCTCATTGCATAATTCCCTTTTTAGATTTTTCTATCCTAAGTCTTTGTATAAAGCACTACTTTTTCCGGAAATACATTCCCGCTTTTTTTATCAACTTTCTTTTTTCTTCTCTCTCATAGCGCTAAAAAAATAGGAAAGCATGTCCCTTGCCTCCCCCTCCAGCACATTTTCCCGAATCGTTACCCGGTGATTTAATTCCTTCATCTGCAAAACATTTAATAGAGAACCGCA
>CALHIC010000320.1 GCA_938030845.1 uncultured Oribacterium sp.
GCGAAGTTAGCGGGAGCGTGCCCGATTTCATGCCTATACTGCATCGGAGCTTATTCTTAAATATTTATAGTCCCTCACTACGAAGGGCGAGCTTAGCGGGAGCGTGCCCCATTCACAGCCATACTGCCTGAAAGTGCTTATCTGTTCTTTCCCTCTCTTTTTTTCACCTGGAAGCGTTGTGGCCGGATGAGGACTTCTTCCAGAACCACCCCTTCTCTTTGGGTGAGTAGCATTTCCACTGCCGAAGCCACATCCTCCGGCAGGAGGTAGCTTCCTTCTTCTCCCACGGTAAAGTCCGCATTTCGGTAAAGCTTGGTATCCGTCATATCCGGTAAAATGCTGTGTACCTTTAGACCGCTTTTTCTATATTCGGAAAATAAGCTTCTGGCAAAAGACAGTAGTCCTGCCTTTCCTGCCCCGTACACCGCCCCATAGGTATTTCGCTCCAAAGCGGTTACGGAGGAGATGAAAATGATGTGCCCCTGATTTTCCTTTAACTCTCGTAAAAAATGCTGCGTCAAAATCATGGGGATTTCCAGATTCACCTCTGTCATCTCTCGAATTTTTGCTTCATTTACATTTTCCTGTAAGCCATAGTAGGCCACGCCGGCGGAATGCACCAAGAGAGCAAGCGTTCCCTTTTCCCGAAGGTTCTTTAAAAAGCTGTCCCTTTCTTTTTTCTGCCGTAAATCCAAAGAAATCGCTTGAAAAGATGGATTCAGACCGGAAAAATCTCTGCCAATGCCATAGACGGTATAGCCCAGTTTTTGCAGGCTTTCCGCAATGGCAAAGCCGATGCCACCGGAGGCCCCGGTGACTAAAGCCAGTTTTTCTTTTTTCAGCTTACTTAAATTGTCCAATTTCCCACCTCTTTTCTTCTCGCATCCCTTGTCTTTTTACAAGCTCGACCTTAGTTCTGTTTCAGGTCTTAGTTCCTGCCTGCCTCTATTTTTCGTTTACACTGTCTACTTCCTGACTATCCCAGCGGAAGATTTTCTCCTTAGGGAGCTTCTCCTGCAAACGGCTATACAAAAAGCCTTCCATTTCCTCCATCAGTTCTTTGGGATAATGATAATAGCCCCCGGTATTTTCATAGGGAAATTGGGTGTGGGGAGAGTTGGGCAAAGCCTTTCCCATAGCCTTCAAGTAGCTTTCCGAAATCCGAAAGCTTCCCAAACTACAGTCATGAATCTGCTCCATGGGAATCTTTTCAAAAACTTCTTGAAGCAAATCACTATAGAGCGTCTTCCAACGGGGATGATAAATCATAGGGTCAAAGCAAAGCCGTACAAGATACCCTTCTTCCAAAGCCTTTTGAATAGCAAAGATTCGGGAAGAAAGCCTTGCCGTCCCCTCCTCCGCCTCTTCAATAATTTCCTCCGGAGACAAGGTAAAGGCGAAAATCATTCGTTTTCTAGCATCCAAAGACAGGGGAAGTCTTTGCATTTTCCGCCACAGCCCTTCTCCCCCTGCCTTGGTTCGCACCTCGATACGGAGAGCATTTTCCTGATTTAAAAAGCGGGCAAATTCCTCCACATAGGGATAAACGCCCTCCATAGCCAGTAAATCCGTGTCGTAAGAGATGCAAAGATACAAGCTTCCCTTTTCTGCAATCCACTTTCTACAGTCGGAAAAATAATCCTCCATATTTAAAAACATCACCAGATTGCTGCTGGGGTACATCCCTTGCAGATAGCAGTAGGCGCAGTGAAAGGGACAGTTCATCAGAAGGGAAGTATAGCAAAAATGGCTTTCCGAAAAATCCTGGCACACCACCGCACCGTCATACAGCCTTTGCCCCTCTTTTTTGGCCAAAATCAACTTTCTGCTCCGGGACTGGGGAAATCTCCCCTGTTTCTTTCGGTTAAACACATCCTTGTAATGCTTAATGGGAATGACCTTTGCCTTGGGGAATTTCCGTAAAACCCGTTCCACATCAGGGCTCTGTAATATGGCTTCCTCCACATAAATATGCTGAAAATGCTCCTGATAGAGATAGCTTTTTGCAGGGCTTCCTCCCTGCAAGGTATTTCCGGAACCGTCACATTTTGTCTGCAAAGTTCTTTCGGACAAAATCCATTCTTTCAAAGAGGAAAGAGCTTTTTTTCCGGCTCTTTTATCGATTAACGTAAGCTCACCTTGCTTATCTATATCCTTCCCAAGGCCTTTGAGAACCTCTTCTTTGACTACATTTTCGGCATCCTGACCGGCATCGTCCTCTGCATTCCTTCTTCCAAAATTCTTCTCTAAATATTCCCGAATTTCTTCCGGAGAAATCCCTTGCAGGAAGGCATAACGAAGCAGGCTTTCCAGCTGCTTTTCCATCACAAAGGAACAATGCAGGCTTTCGGAAAGACTTTGAAGCTGCTGCTGAAAAACGGTCTCCTCTTCCTCTTCTTTTCTTCTTTCTATTGATTTTTCCTGTAAAAATCTAATGAGACGAAGAACCTTCTCCTCTTCCTTTTGCAAAAGACTTTGCAGCTTTTCCTTCCATAACAGAGAAGAGGAAGAGAGAAAATCCGTTTCTTCACCGGAATTCACGCCAAAGTCCGTTACGCAGCGAAGGAAAAAGCAGTCTTCCGGAGCCAGGTAGAAATTCGCCGCCTGAAATACCGCGGCACTTTCCATATCGTAAAGCAAGAGCTTCTCAAATCCGCTAAATTCTTTGGAAACGGTATCTTCTTTGGAGTCGCTGTATCCTTCGGAGGCGGTATCTTCTTTGGAGCCGCCATCCCCCATAGAAGTCCGTTCTAAAATCTTATCCCCCGTTAAAAGCCCGGCTTCCGGAAAATCCAGCTTATACAGTAAATCCGGATAAAAGCATCGACCTGTGCTTTCCTGTTCCAAGCTTTGAATCCAAAACCAGTGCCCCATCAGCTCTTCTGATGCTGTCCGGTTTTTTCCTAATATCAGTGCCGCACTCCCTAAAGAAAGCAGGATATCTCCCTTTTTGGCTTTTTCCTCTTGCAAAGTAGCCGCAACAGATACAGAAGCATTAATCTGTCCCTGTCCGGTGATGGTCAGGAGAATCTCTTCTCCTTCATACTGCAAAAAGGGAAACGAAGTTTTTCGTTTCCCCAGACTTAATTTCTTGATAAGATGTTCTACTTCTCCCTTGTGGGCCGCAAAGATAAAGACCATTTTTATTCCTTAGTTGTATTCCTTAGTTGTATTTCTCAAGCTTGTTCCCTAGCTTTGTTCCTTGGCTTTAGTTCTTGGCTTTAGTTCTTGGCTTTAGTTCTTGGCTTTAGTTCTTAGCTTTTCTCCTGTTCCGCTCTCCGATAGGCTTCCCGGTAGAAATAATCTTGAGAATCTAATCGTTCCTCCGGCATAGGATCCGGATCATGATAAAGACCGTCGGAAAGAAGCCATTTTCCTTTTTCCGTATCTTGGAAGCCTAAGTCAAAGATTTTCCGAACCCGATTCTTATTCTCAGGATCCCAAATGGGTACTGCCACCTCCACCCTCCGAAGGGTATTTCTGGTCATGCAGTCCGCACTGGCAATGTAAAGCTCCTCTTCCTCTCCCTGTCCAAAGCGATAAATCCGGGAGTGCTCCAGATACCGGCCAACGATGCTTCGAACGGAGATATTCTCCGTCTTTCCCGGAATTCCGGGGATGAGACAGCAAATGCCTCGAACCAGAAGTTGAATCACTACTCCGCTTTTGGAAGCGTCAATCAAGGCATCAATAATATCCTTATCCGTAAGGGCATTTAACTTGAAACCGATATATCCTCCTCTGCCCTCTTCGCATTTCTTCTTTTCTCCCTGGATTTTTTCCAGGATGCGATTTTGTAGACCGTGGGGAGCCACCCAAAGAGCCTCCGTAGATTCCACGGTTTCCCCCAAAAGAAGGGTACGGAAAACCTCTGCCGCATCCTTTCCGATGCTTTGATTTGCGGTCATTAGGCAAAGATCCGTATACAAAGTAGCGGTTTTTTCGTTGTAGTTGCCGGTTCCGATCTGGGTAATGTAGTGGATGCCCTGTTCCGTCTGTTTCGCGATTAAGCAAAGCTTGGAATGTACCTTATAATTGGGCAGACCGTAGATTACCTGACAGCCTGCATCCTCCAAGCGATGGGACATTTCGATGTTGTTGGCTTCATCAAATCTTGCCCGAAGCTCCACCAACACCAGGACTTCTTTTCCATTTTCCGCAGCTTCACAAAGAATATCCACAATCTGGCTGTGGCTGGCTACCCGGTACAGGGTAATTTTAATGGAAACCACGGAAGGATCTCTGGCTGCGTCCTGCAACAAGCCTAAAAATCCCTTCATGCTTTCGTAGGGGTAGGACAGCATTATATCCCGACGTTCTACCTGAGAAAGGACGGACTCGCCTTTTTGAATGTAGGCAGAGCTTCTGGGGCTGTACTTCGGGTAGAAGAGCTCCGTCTTCTCTCGAAAGCTGTTCTGTAAGGTAAAGAGGAAGGACAAATCCAGGGGTGTTCCGCAATGCAGGATGTGCTTATGGGAAATGCCAAGATGCTCCGCTATTTTTTTCTTTACGGACTTATGCAGCTCTCTGGTAAATTCCAGTCGTACCGGATTCAAACGGTTTCGCTTCTTTAAAAGCTGCTCCATCATGCCGCGATAATCCAGATCCTCATCGTAGACATCCGTAGCGTCAATATCCGCATTTCGAGTAATCCGAAGGATAGACTTTTCCTTAATCTGATAACCGGGATAAAGCTTGGAAACAAAGTGTAAAATCAACTCCTCGGACAACATGTGATAGCCCTTTCTTCCGGGAATCTCGATTAATCGTTTAAATACCGGGTTCCAACAGGGCACAATACCCAGCTTCTTTTTTCCGTTCTTGCTTTCCAGACGTACCACCGCATAAAGCTCCCGGTTCTGTAAGAAGGGGAAGGGTTGTGTCTTTCCCACAATCATAGGAGAAAGGTAGGGGCGAATGGCCTGATCAAAGTAGATTTCCAGCTGGCTCTGCTCCGCCTTAGACAGTCTTTGGAAGTTAATGATGTGGATACCCACCGGCTCCAGCTCTCCCATAACCTGCTCATAAATTTCTTTCCGCTTTTGCTCCAGACGTTGAACCTCTTCTAAAATCAGGTCCACCTGTTCTTCACTGGTAAGATCGGTTTTATTGTCCCTGGTCGTTTTCTTAGAGCGCATTTGCTGCATCAAGGTACCCACCCGCACCATAAAGAACTCATCCAGATTGGTCTGGTAAATGGAAATAAAAGGCAGACGATCCAGGAGGGGCACTCGCGGATTTCCTGCCTCATCTAAAACGCGCTCATTAAATAAAAGCCAAGATAGTTCACGGTTTTGATACGCTTCTCTTCCTTCCTTCATTTTCCATCCCTCTTTTCTCTCTATAGTAGCAGGAAAGATTTTCCCCTTATCCGACTCCTGCCTGTCCATGTGGCTGTCTCTTCCGTTATGCAGTAAGGTCTGCTTCGTTTCTTTCCTATTACTTAAAGATAATAAATCTTCCCTCCCCCTCTGTACAGAGGGAAGAGGGAAGAAATTTTGTTTTCTACGAAAATGAAAGCTTCTGGAATGGCGATTTTTCCGCTCTGTCCAAGACATGGCTTAGGCCTTTTCGTTCTTTGCCAAAATCGGCATGATAATTCCTAAAACAGAAAGCACCACCGGGGTAATGATATTTAAAGCCATGGTGAAAGGATCATCGGAATGCATACCCATCAAACAGCAGATGGCGGTAAGGGCAAAGCACCATACACCGAAGCCCAGAGCCACTGCATTGTTCTTTACAAAGTAATACTCTCTTGGGAACTTGTCTCCGGCCTTTCTTAAAGCAATGTAAGCCACGAATACCCAAAGGTAACGAAGAGGCATACATACGGAGTTTAACTTGGTCAGCTGCTTCAATACCGCTGCCGCTCCCGGAACGAAGGACTGTGCCAGGATGATGGAGCCGGAAAGTACCGCTACCATGACAATACCGTTTACATAGCTTCCTTCCTTGTTCTGCTTTAAGAGCTTCTTGGGGAAGAATGGACGTGTCTCTTCATTGTCCAAAAGCATACGAAGAGGAGCATCAATACTGATAATCAAAACCGCAAACTGTCCGATTACGTTACAAAGCGCATAAATTACCAGTAAAGTGTCGCCTACGTGATAGTACTGGCCAAGCTTCTGGAATGCCCAGTAGGATCCGTTTGCCGCATAGGAATCGAAGGCTTCCTTGCTTTCGTTGATTAATGCAGGGTCAAACATCATACCCATAGCGATGGTTCCCAGCATAGCACATACCACAACCATGATAGCCAGAGCAATCATTCCCTTGGGGAAGCCCTTACTGGGGTTCTCTACCTTATTTACATAAGGAGAAATCTTCTCACATCCGCCTACCGCAAATACCAGGATGGAAAGAGAGGTGAAATACTCCAAACGGAAGTTTGGGATAAGGTTCTTTAAGCTGAAATCCAAAGAAACATAGTCTCCCTGAGGATTGATAGCCGGTGCCGCAAACATCATTACGATGTAGAGCAGGGACATAATAAACATACTGGAGCCTGCCAGGGTAGCCATCTTCTTCAAGGGGTTTAAGCCCTTGCTGGCTACATAGCAGAAGATAATGAGTAAAGCAAAGGTAATCAACTGAATCATGAGCGTGGGGAGCTTATCATAAAGCTCTGCGCTACGGAAGATTACCCAGGACAATGCCTTCAGTCCGCCACTTGGCTTACTGGCAATATAGGTGATGTGACAAGCCCAATAGGTCCAACCTGCATAGTAAGCAAGCTTTGTGCCTAAGGTTTCTCTGATCCAGGAGCTCACACCGCCTCCTGCATGCTTAAATGCAGAGCCCAGCTCTCCTACCATTAAGGCATAGGGGACAAAATAAAGGGCAAACATGAAAATCCAGCTGAAAATAACCTGAATTCCGTTGAACCATACGAAGCCGTTGGTTACGTTTCCAAATCCCCATACTGTGGAAAAGGCCATAAACGCCAGCATTTTCCAACTAATTTTTTTCTGATCCATACTTATTCCTCTTCAATTCTAATTGCTGAAATCGTGTCACGAATCTTCCGTAACACAGGTTGAGCGTTTTTTTCTCCTGCACTGTTCTCCACTTTCAGTGCCGGAGAAAAATCTTTTTACGAAAAGAGAATTTCGTAATTTCCGTCTCCCCTTCCCAAAACGGAGGAGGAGAAAAATAGCTTAGCTACTTCCACCATATACTTGGTGTCCTTCACCCCTGCGGTTTCGAAGGGGGAGTGCATAGCCAGCTGGGCCAAACCGATGTCCACCGTATTCAAAGCTACCTGGCTGTTGGAAATGTTTCCAAGGGTAGAGCCTCCCAACATATCGGACCTGTTGGTGAAAATCTGGAAAGGAACCTTTGCCTTTTCGCAAAATTGCTTGAAAATGGCACCGGAAATTCCATCTGTGGTGTACTTCTGATTGGCACTGTACTTAATGACAATTCCCTTATTGATATAAGGACGGTTTGTGGGATCCGCCTTATCCGGCTGGTTGGGATGTACCGCATGAGCATTGTCCGCAGAAAGCAGGAAACTGTTCTGCAGAGCCTGCAAATACTCGTCTTCGGTCTTTCCGAAGGCACGGATAATCCGCATTAACACATCCTTTAGGAAGGTGGAAGCCGCACCCTGCTTGGTACCGCTACCTACCTCTTCATTGTCATAGACACAATGAACCGCTACGCTTTGCTTGGGCTTTGCTGCAAGGATTCCCTGTAAGGAGGAAAATCCGCACTGCAAATCATCCAGTCTTCCGCTGCAAAGATATTCTTCCTTTGCCCCTAAGATGCAAGCCTTTTCCCTGTTGTAAAGGAAAAGGTCCGTATCCAGAATATCCTCCGGCTTAACCCCCAGCTCCTTTCCGATAAATTCCAGAAAGGCTCCCTTCTCCTGGAAGGAGGAAAATAAGGGCAACATATCCTTTTGTGCATTGAAGGCATAGCCGTCGTTGACTTCACGATTCATGTGAATGGCAAGGTTCGGGATAATCATTAAGTCTCTATCCACATTTAAGAGCTTGGTCTCTACCCCTCCCTTTGTCTTGCAAATGACTCTTCCCGCCAAAGACAGCGGTCTGTCCAGCCAGGGGGAGCAAATCATTCCGCCATACTTCTCCACATTCAGCTTCAGATACTCCTTGTCAATCCCGATTTCCGCATTGGCCTTGATTTTGAAAACCGGAGAGTCACTGTGGCTGGCCATCATCTGGAAGCCCTTGAAGTCCCCCTTGGGAAGGACAAAGGCAATCAGAGCAGAGCCATTCCTTGTAACATAATACTTTTCTCCTGCCTTCAGATTCCAGGCTTCTCCCTCATAGAGAGCTTTAAAACCGCCCTTTTCCAAAGCCTGCTTCATATTTTCCACAGCAAAAAAGGCATTGGGACTTTGGTCCAAAAAGTCCATTAATTTACGGTTTATGCTTTGTTCTTCTTTGTCTATCGGCATATAGACTCCTTTCTAATCTTGCAAGAACCGGTGGTCACTGAAATACATCGTGACACCCGAATGGCATTATACAGTAAAAGCCCGGACAATGAAATACTGTCCGGGCTTTTCTTTTATGCTATTTATGCAAAACGATCTGTTTTATGCCGTTTCTATTTATTCAATACTATATGTACGGAGAAACAGCTTCTAAGCGATTTGACAAATGGAAGCCTTACAGTGCCGCTTCCACAGCCTTTCTTACCTCTGCCATATCTACTGTCGGCTCAAAGCGGGCAATAACATTTCCCTTTCTGTCCACCAGGAACTTGGTAAAGTTCCACTTAATCTCCGGATTCTTCTCATAGTCCGGATCAATCTTGGGAAGCATATCCCGAAGAAGATCTGCCATCTTGCCTTCTCCGAAGCCCTTAAAGCCCTGCTGCTCCTTTAAGAAACGGTAAAGAGGAATCTGAGTTTCTCCATTTACATCCACCTTCTTCATCTGAGGGAACTGAGTATTGTAGTTTAAAGTACAGAATTCATGAATTTCCTCATCGGTTCCGGGAGTCTGTCCGGCAAACTGGTTGCAAGGAATATCCAGAATCTCCAGTCCCTTGTCATGGAATGCCTCGTACATCTCCTCCAGCTCCTTATATTGGGGTGTAAATCCGCAGCCTGTTGCAGTGTTTACTACCAATACTACCTTTCCTTCGAAATCCTTTAAGTCCTTCTCTCCGCCCTTGGTGTCCGCTACCTTGTAATCATAAAATCCCATAAAAACTCCTTCCTATACTAACCCTACGTTCTATTTGAATTTCCTTTCGTCTTCGCTTTCCTCTTCGGATTTTTTGCAAAAGATTTTTGGCAATTCAATTTTTTACAATCTTTATTGTAGTGAAGACAAACTTTACTGTCAAGGGAAAGAATCTAAAAATTCAAGAAAGTCTAAAAATCCTCTGTCTCTATACTTTTTCTCCAAATGTTGCAATCGCAACAAACTTTATTTTTTCTCTTTGCTATACTTTGCTCAGATTCAAAAATTGTAAGTCAGAGTTTACAGGAGGATAAAATAATGGCACAGATTACTAGTGATATGTTGGTAGGACAGATTGTAAATGAGTATCCTATGTTGATTGATACTTTACTGGAGGCAGGAATGCATTGTCTTGGTTGCCCCAGCTCTCAGATGGAGTCCTTGGAGGATGCTTGCATGGTTCACGGATTAAATCCGGATGCTCTTGTTTTGGCATTAAACAGTAAGTTAGGAGAGGTAGAGGCGTAATGAGTGCATTTTTAGGGCCGATTCATTATTGGTTATACAACAAGATTCAGCTACAGGAAGAGCTGATTAAGGATATTGTAGCTTACGGCGAAAAAGAGCAATGGAAGGCTTTTGCTGATGGAAGCTTGGCAGAAAAGACGGTAAATAAGGAGTTACGTCCTTTAAATGAACTGATTGACGTAATGAACATTCACGGATGGTTGCAGGAAAGAGTACAGGATGCGGAAGCTCGCTACGCACTTTTGGTGACTACCGTTCTGGCAGAGGATTCTTCCCGTCTTTCTTCCTTAGAGGATATCGCCTTTCAGTTTGGACAGAAGCACGCTTTGGAGGCTGACTCCGATGCCAGTGATGCCTACAGAAAGATTGATGATTCTCTTTTAAACGGTATGCCCTGTGACAGAGTAAATGTCTTAACAGAGCAGGATGTGGAAAGAACCTCCTGGCAGCAGGAAGAGGATATCCATGCCCCCTTCTGGGAGGCCGTTTCCGGAGATCCCAAGGTTTACTATCAGTTGAGAAGAAAGATTATGGAAGGTATGTTAAAGGATACCAAGCTCCATTTGGATTCTCCTGATGAGAACCATTACAGCATTTACAGATAAAGGGAAATGTGGCCGGTTCAGATTAAAGGCTAGCGTAATGCCGTATCTCCGGCGATACTATATTTTTATAGGAATCTTTTATTGAGGGGTCAGCACTTTGAAGAAACCCTTCTCCTATTACTATTGCAAAAAAATTCAAAAAATACGAAAAGAGGAAGTTTATGAATCAAAGTGTAATTCTCATGGAAGAAGACCATGCCAATATCAATAGAGCCTTAGGGGTTATCCGTAACATTTGCCTGCAGCTGATGCAGGGAGGGGAAGTTCCCGATGAGGATTTCCGGGAAATCATCGAGTTTGTTCGGGAATATGCGGATAAGCATCACCACGGTAAGGAAGAAAAATACCTCTTCCCCGTGATGGTCAAGAAGTTGGGACCTGTAGGAGAGAAGCTGGTAACCAACGGAATGTTGGTGGAGCACGACCTGGGCAGAGCGGACGTTTTATCTTTAGAAACCGCATTAAATGAATATAAGAAAAATCCCCGTCTGGAGTTAAAGCTGGACATCTTGTCCTATGCTATGGCTTATGCTCACTTATTACAGCTTCATATCGAGAAGGAAAACAGCGTAGTATACCCCTTTGCCGAAAGAGGCTTAAGCGAAGAAGACTTCAAGGACATCAACGAGAAGAGCCAGATTTTTGAGGATGAGCAAACTGCCAAGGGTGTGCAGAAGCACTACTTGGATATTTTGGAGAAGCTGGAGAAGAAGTATCCGGCAAGCGCACAGGCGTAATATCAAAAGAGTTACAAATAAGAAGCTATGGAAAATCAATTTGGTTTTCTACGCAATATAGGTCTAAATCGGGGCACGCTCCCGCTAACTTCGCCCTGCAGGGGTACTAAACGAAAAACTTCATCTTATTCGTTTTTCGTAAGTACCCGCGGGCTCAGATTACCCCATTTTTAGACCTATATTGCTGAAAAC
>CALHIC010000321.1 GCA_938030845.1 uncultured Oribacterium sp.
TTTTGTCGGTTATATCGAACAAAAATCTTCTTTTTGTTTTAAATATCAAGTATAATAGTCTCACGTTTTCCATAAATCAAAGAGGAGGTCTCCACAAATGATTCAACGTGAGAGATATATCAATAAGATTAAACCGTTTATCGGAAAGGATATTATCAAGGTTCTCACCGGAATTCGCCGGTCGGGAAAGTCTGTTATGCTCCGTCTTATTCAAGAGGAAATCCGAAGGCAAGGTATTGCAGAGACTCAATTTATCAGCTTTAACTTTGAGTCAATGGAAAATGCTGATTTCTGCACAGCGAATTCCTTGTACCAAGAACTGAAAAAAAGGATTTCATCGATCCAAGGAAAGGTGTATTTATTTTTTGATGAAATTCAAGAAGTGGAACAATGGGAAAAATGCATTAATTCTGTTCGTGTGGATTTTGATTGTGATATCTATATCACAGGTTCCAATGCAAAGCTTCTTTCCGGAGAATTGGCGAGCTATCTTGGCGGACGTTATGTGGAGTTTGTGGTTTTCCCATTTTCTTTCGAAGAATATCTGGAATCTATAAAACAGGAAAATGAAGAGTTTTCCGTTACAGAAGAATTCAAGAATTATCTGGAAATGGGAGGGATGCCTTTTCTAGTGAATCTTCGCTATGATAAAGATGCTTCTATGCAATATCTTAGAGATGTCTATAATTCAGTGCTCTTAAAGGATGTGGTTCAGCGTAACAATATTCGAGATGTAGAACTATTGGAGAGGATGATTCTCTATCTTTTGGACAATGTGGGACATAGCTTCAGTGCAAGAAGCATATCCAATTATTTAAAGCAGGAAAATCGGAAAGTTTCTACTGAAACTATTTTGAATTATATAAAAGCATGCTGTGATGCCTACCTTTTTATTAAACTTAGGCGGGAAGATATTCAGGGAAAGAAGATTCTTAGTGCAAATGAAAAGTATTATTCGGTAGATCATGGACTTAGGGAATCTATTTTAGGAACAAACACGAAAAATATCGACCAGGTTCTTGAAAATATTGTCTGTATGGAATTGCTTAGACGAGGCTATACGGTTACAATTGGAAAAAACGGGGAGAAGGAAATTGATTTTATAGCCTCAAAAAATAAGGATAAATTGTATATTCAAGTGGCTTATCTTCTTGCGGGTTCTGAGACTATTGAACGAGAATTTGGCATCTACGACTCCGTACGGGATCATTATCCTAAGTATGTCCTCTCTTTGGATGAATTCGATATGAGCCGTAATGGTGTAAAACATTTGAATATACGGGATTTTCTTCTCAGTAAAGAGTTTTAAAAAGAAAGAGAAAGAAGATTTTTGTTCGATATAACCGACAAAAATCTTCTTTCTTGCATGTCCGTCAAGTGTATTCGCTGAATCGAAAATGGAAGCTTAAAAATCGCTTATTCCCTTTTCTTCAATATAGCGATAAAACTCCTGTTTTCTGGCTTCATAAACTTCTCGATTTCGTTTTCCGAGCCATTTCATAGCATTAAGAAAAGATTGGAGCCGAGTCTCATCATCTTCTAAAAATTCAGGAAGTTCATCGTCTGCTGAATCAAAAGCAGCAGGTACATCATTTGTATTACCGGTGAAAAAATCTAAGAGATGGAATGTAGGGAATTTACGTTGTAACTCTTCGTTCAAGGAAAAGTTGGAATCATCGTCTACATCCAAGTCAATAATAGCTTCTTCTAAAAAATCCAGCAGTTTCATGACTTCTGCAGCTTCTCGTAAAATATGGATTTCTTTATATTGCTCATCAAAAAGATCTGTATATTCATTTTCCAGTTCATATCTAGTATCGAATTCGTCAGAACCGGAAAAGGGAAAGTAGTGTACATCTCCATTTGTTAGCCTTACTTCCAGAAGCCTTGGCGGATTGTGAAGAGTTAACTGTCCTCCGTCTGTGCTTTCCAATCGATAGGGACTATGAACCAGAGCAAAGGCCTTAGAGGGAACGTCTATAGAATATTCTTTTGGCCTCCATCCCTCTTCATCTTCAGCCATAATATCTGCGGATACAATTTCTTTAAAGAATTTAAGGCTGGAAGGAAAATAAGAATCTGCCAGAGACACAAATTTTCCAAAGAGCCCATCTAAATCGCCACCCATTAATGTTACCTGCTCATCTTCGTAATCTATTATTTTCCCCTTTCATCTTTAATAATCCCTTTCTTTTTGAGTTCTTCAACTTCCTCCTTTGAAAGGATATGTATGCCAATTTTCTCTTCTTGCCAGGATTTATACCTCTCCTTCAGGAGTTTTTTATATTCGCGATTTGTCATTTTCATTTTTACTCCCCAAATTATTATTTTAGGTTTTTAATTGCCTGCTTCTTATGCTCAGATATTCTTGGCTTGATACTACTTTTAAAGAGTAGACTTGTCAATTCAGTTCTATTAGGAATGGAGTAGAAGAAACAATATGTACTTGTCAGTCGATATTGAGTTTTGCTTGCTTAGCTAGGTGCAGGGGAGTACAATTAAAAACAATCAAAAGAAATTGCAAAAGATAACTATGAAAGGTATAAACCATTATCTAGTCAGTTTTAACGGACTCTATCCTGCGTAAAATACATTTTAGAGTAAGCAAAGCATAAATACCCATTGCTGAAATAGAAAGGATGGTTTTTGCCATGGAAGAGATGTATTTTACAATTACGGGATGCAATCATTACTTTGGTACGGAGTTTTTGAAGGAGGGCATGAAGTTAAAGCTGGAGAAGGAACCGGATAATAAATTCGATTCTGAGGCTATTTTGGTGAAGATAAAAGGCCTTGGAAAGATTGGTTATGTGGCTAACAGCCCTTATACGGTGAAGGGAGAGTCCATGAGTGCAGGAAGACTGTATGACAAGATTGGAGATAAAGCCAAAGCCAGAGTTGTCTTTTTGCTTAGGGACGGAGCCCTTTGCAGAGTTACAGATTGTGGACTGGAGGAAAAGTTAGCATTATAGGAGGTTTCCTATGTCGAAATTTGCTTCTAAATTTCAGAAGGTATTGATGTCATTTTCCTATCGGGGAAAGGAAATATTTAAGCCTCTAAACACGGGGCGGATTGATGAAAGAGTAAGCGCTGTCCGGGAATGGGTGGCAAATGTCTTTTTCTATACGAAAAATGGCAAGACCATCATGATTGATGCGGGATACAATTATGAGGGTCTGGCGGAGAAAATGAAGTGGCTGGAACTGGAGCCCGCTTCCATTCAGCATATCCTGCTGACCCATTTGGATACGGATCATGTGGGGGCGGTGGAAAGGGATAGTGCAGGGCTTTTTCGGAATGCCAAGCTCTACCTTGGAGAAACGGAAAATAAATATTTGACCGGAGAGGCTCGTCGAAGAGTCTTATTTGGGCATTATAAGCTTCCTATGGTGAAGACCGACAATGAGAAAAGGCTCTTAAAAGATGGAGAAGTTTTCTATATTGATGATATCAAAGTGGAGGCTATCCTGGTGCCGGGCCATACCTTCGGGCATCTGGTTTATCTCATTGATGATGCCTATCTTTTCACAGGAGATACCATCTGGTTTGGACCAGATGGGGGCTATAGCTTCTTAAATTCTTTGGCAGAGGATAATGAATTGGCGAAAAAGTCCCTTGTAAAGCTGGAAAAGCTAATAAAGGAGAGAGGGATTTCTCCGAAAATTATTAGCGGACATACCGGCTGGACAGATGATTTGGAATTTGCGTTTCGGCATAAGGATCAGATTTGTAACTCCTTAAAGAAGCAAAAGCCCCATGATCCCATGGCACCCTATGATGCCTATGATGAACGGGAGGATACCGAGGAAAAAGCAAGGGGAGAGTGGCTTCCAAAGGCCAGAGAAATAATGGAATAGAATCATACATAAGGAGCGACAGCATGGTAGTTGTTTTTGAATTTCTTAGCCGGGAGCCTATTGAAAATGTCATTACCGCAATGAATTTTCAGGTGGATAGGCTGGTATTTTTCGGAAATCATGAGGACATTATTTCACAGAAGGAAAAGACGGAGAAATTTCTGAGAAAATACTGTGCTGTGGAAAGCATTGTCTTTCTGCCCTTGTCGGGAAGCAATTTGCAGTCGGTTTTGGAAACCATGCGGAAGGAAATCGAGCTGGAGCTTAGCAAAAAAGCCAAGCTCTTTTTCGACATTACCGGAGGAGAAAGCCTGATGCTGGTAGCCTTTGGTATGCTGTCCCGGGAATATGAAACACCTATGCATATGTACGACATTTTCAAAGGAAAGCTTTTGGAATTGAATGCGGAATCATTGCATTACAACGAGGTGAAGGAAGAGCCTTTCAACAGAGATAAACAGAATGCTGAGGTAAATGCTTATGAGCCAAATGTTGAGTTCCTAAATGATAAACAACATAAAGGCATCAGTAGCATAGCGACCAAACGAACTGTTCCTATGTCTCTGGATAAGCTGATTGAGATGCATGGCGGTGTCATTAACTATAAATTACAAAAGGATATTAAAGATGTTCCGGACGAGGAGAGTAGGGAAGACATTTTAAAAATCCGGAAGGTGATGAAGCTTCATTCGGAGCATTGGAATCCCTTTTCCGAGTTTTTAAGAGAAAACATGAGCCCTGATGAAGAGGGGCGAGTGTATCGAAAAGAAAGTACGGTACTGAAGGCATTGGCGGATTCTTCCAATAAGCTAAAGTCTGCCCATAAGTTTTATCAAATCATGGAGGATTTGGCTCGGGCAGGAGCGATTCTTGATTTAAAACATTCCGAGGGGAAATACCAATTTCGCTTTAAAAACAAGGCCATTAAGGGATATCTTTGGGATGGAGGCAGCATCTTGGAGCTTTATAGTTATTTGCAGGAAAAGGGACATAGTGATGAATGTCGAGTAGGAGTGCATCTGGATTGGGATGGGGTGCTGGAAGGCCCTGCCGGAATTGATGTGTTAAATGAAATCGATGTCCTGTCTCTTCAGGGCTATATTCCCAGCTTTATTTCCTGTAACAGTGGAAAGCTTTCTCCCCAGCAGTGCCTGCATGCCTTGTATGAGCTGGATACGGTAGCGAATCGCTTTGGCGGAAAATATGCCAAGAAGCGACTGGTGTTAACGGCAGAAATCAACGAAGTCTATCAGGAGCGTGCCTTGGAAATGGGAATAGAGTTGAAAGTGGAATAAGGTATTTGCTTATGGAATGGGATGATTTTTATGAAAGGGCTGAAAACTGGAGCAAATCCACTTTAAGCCAAAGAATTTCCTCTTTGAAAACGATTGGAGAAGCTTGGGAGATTTCTGATATTGCAGAACTTATAAAGGATCAGGAATTAAATGCAAAGCTGATTAAAAAAGCGATGTCCTTAGGTGCGAAATTTCCCTTTGAGGATATTGTGAGCTTTGAAGGCCTGGTATCTAAAGAGACGATTTGTCAAATGATAGACTATGCCCTAAATCATGGAGAAAGCATAAGTGCAGATGAAATCTTGGGATTTGAAGGAATCGTAGATCAGGATACCTTGGATATGCTGCTTCATTCCATGGTGAATCGAAAGATTTCTCTTAACGCGGATGATTTACTTGACTTAGATGGCGTGGTATCCAAGTCGGTGATAGATCGGGCTGCTCTGGCTTCGACACTGCAATTTTCCGGAGAAGACATGGCGTATTTAGAGAATGTGCTGAGCCCGCAAGTGCACCGAGCCCTTTGTGAGAAAAACGGTCTCTATGAAGTGGATGGAGAATATAGAAAGCTTGCGAAGCCTCCTGCAAAGAAAAACAATAAAGCTTCGGAAGCTAAGAGTAAAGGCCTTTATGAAGCTGCCCAAACAGACAGCAGTACAGATAGCGATATAGAGGAGAAAGTTCCGGGAATTTCTTTGTGGACATTACTGGTTGCAATGATTACATTTCCCTTTACCTTGCTCTTTAAGATTATTAGGATTTTTGCCTTTCTCAGTTTGTTTAGCGGAAAGAAGACGGAAGAATTTCGTGTCGGCGATCCGGTTCTGGTACGATATAGCCAGACGGAAGGTCGCATTATCGATATAAACGGAAGCCTTATCATGGTGTCCATGTATGATGGGGGTAAGGTGGATTCTTATCAGGCTTATGAGCTGGAGAGAATATAATACAGAAAAAATAGCTCCATTTTGGGAAATAAATATCCCAAAGCGGAGCATTTTTGTACCTTTTTTAGAAAATAGGCTTTGAATTAAAAGCTATTTGTACTTATAAAATCCTTCCCCTGCATTTACGCCGATTTTGCCTTCTGCCACGTACTTTTCTAAAATAGCCTTAATCTTACCCGGGATGCTTTCAGGATCCTGAGACTGGGGATTGTTGGATACAATATTTAAAGCGGTATTCAGTGCTACGATATCCAGAATCTGGAAAGGTCCGAGGGGAGAGCCGGTACCCAGTCTCCAGGTCAGGTCAATGGTGGCAGGGTCTGCCACTTCCTTGGCCAAAAGCATTTCTCCTGCGCTTAAGAAGGGAATCAGCATGGAGTTAAGGATGTAACCGGGCTGTTCCTTATGTAAACGAAGGGGAATCATTTTAATTTCAGAGGCAAAGTTCGCCACTGCCTCATAGGCTTCTTTGGAAGTTCCATCATGTCCCATGATTTCAGCGGTATTGCTCTTCCAGATATTGTTGGCAAAGTGGATTGCCAGATATTTTTCCGGTCTGGAGAGACAGTCTCTAAACTGGCTGGGCACCATGCTGGAAGAGTTTGTGGCAACAATGGTATTTTCCGAAAGGAAGGGATCAATTGCCTTATAAAATTCTCTTTTGGCCTCAGGATTCTCTGCCATGCTTTCGATAATGAAATCTGCGTCCTTGCAGGCATCGGCAAAATCGGTAGTAAGCTGAATCTCTTTGTGCGCTTTTTCTACATTTTCCAAAAGCTTATCGATATCCGCCTCTGTCACAGAGGAAGAATCAGGAATCAAACCTCTGGAGAAGCTCAGTCCCTTTCCCAGGTTCTTCTTTGCTTCTGTCAGCTCATTCTTATAAATCGTATAAAGTCTTTCCAGCTTTGGTTTAGTTCTCTGGATAGAGTCCTCACTTCTTAGCCAAATCTTTACGGAAAATCCGGAAAATGCAGTTTGAAAAGCAATTTGAGAACCCAAAACGCCACCGCCTGCTACTGTAATATTTTTAAAACTCATAACGACCTCCATTTCTATCTTAAAAGATATTTTGAAATTAAATTGTGCAAAATATATTATAGCAGGAAGATAATGAAAGGAAAGAGACTTTATAATT
>CALHIC010000322.1 GCA_938030845.1 uncultured Oribacterium sp.
TAGAACCAACGGCTAAAGCAAGATCCTTTACCGCTTCCATGGAGATGGTGGCACTGATGATGACATCCGCCTCAATCTCCAGCTTTACGATGGCGTTCACTGCGCCGTCTTTAATCTCCTTAACAGTTCCCTTCCACTGGTTTCTTGCAGAGATTTTCAGATTGTCGTTAGCCAGCATTACTTCGGTAGCTTTTACGAAGATGCAAGCCTTCTTGCCTTCTGCAAGCTTTAAATCCTCGATAGCTTCCATAGAGATGGTGGAGCTGACACGGTTTCCCCCGGGAGTTTCCAGCTTTACGATACCGTTTACGGCACCCTTATGAATTTCCTTTACAATTCCATGAAAATGGTTTCTTGCACTAATCATTTTAAAATCCTTTCCAGTTTTACTAAGTTGCACAGTCCAGTCTACAGGGAAAAAGACTAAATTGCCAGTAAGCTATCTGCTTTTTAGATGATTTTTAGAAATCAACACATTCTGAAATTTTCGGAACTTATAGAGTTCCGGAAGCCATAAGCAATAGGAAGTCTAATCATTGGCCTTTAAATATTGGTACACTTCTCTTTTTCCTATGCCCCTGTCCTTTGCTACCATTTTCATAGCCTCCTTTTCAGACAGGCCTTTGTCCAGGTATTCCTGCAAGTGCTCTTCTATAGATAGCTCTTCCCATTGAGCCTTAGCCTCTTCCTTTTTCTTTTCCAAAGACTTTCCTTCTATAGCAAGAGCAAATTCTCCTCTGGGATCTTCTCCCTTATATTTCTCTATCGCCCGATCCAAGTCCAGATAAAGGAGCTCTTCGTACTTTTTGGTAAGTTCCCTGGCCAAGGTGATTTTTCTATTTTCCCCGAAGGCTTCTCTAAGGTCTTCCAAGGTTTTCCGCAAATGATGGGGAGCCTCATAGAGAAGGATTGTTCGTTCCTCGTCCTTTAATTGGGAGAGTAGTCGCTGCCGCTCTTTTTTGTTGGCTTTTTCTGTGGGAAGGAAAGCTTCGAAGCAAAAGCGTCTGGTAGAGAGGGCGGAAAGGCTTAAGGTCAGCACGAAGGCAGCAGCTCCCGGAAGGCTTTCTACAGGGATTTCTTGCTCAACTGCCTGTTTTACCAGTTCTTCTCCCGGATCGGAAATGCAGGGGGTTCCCGCATCCGTAATCAGGGCTATATGTTTTCCCTCCAAGCATTGTGCAATTAACTCCCTTGCCTTTTCCACCTTATTAAACTCATGGTAGGCGGTCATGGGAGTTTTAATTTCAAAATGATTTAAAAGCTTGATGGAGTTTCTGGTATCCTCGGCGGCGATAAGGTCCCCTTCTTTCAGGGTGCGAAGCCCCCGAAAGCTGATGTCCTCCAGATTGCCGATGGGGGTAGCACATAAACTGATTTTTCCGATGGGCATAGTGGTCTCCTTGAATAATTGAGAATATTATCCGTTAATGGATAATATCCGAATGTGGATAATAGGTATTTTAGCATACTTGTTTTATAATAGGGAAAGAAGCTTTTCTCATCATTTTAACTATCTTATTTTTATTCTGATAATCTTAATTAAACGATTTATTTATCTAAAATCATTAAC
>CALHIC010000323.1 GCA_938030845.1 uncultured Oribacterium sp.
TTTTCATCCTTGGAAAGGAGCTTGGCTTCTATTAACTGGTCATCTTCCTTCAGGCTAATGGCAATTAAGCCGTTCTTTCGTACATTTGCATATTCGGAAAGGGCAGTTTTCTTTACCATACCGGACTTTGTGGTGAGGATTAAGTCCTGCTCTTCCTTCGGATCTCTCAGGCAGAGGCTGGCATTTACTTTTTCTCCCTCCTGTAAAGAAAGAAGATTTACCAATGCAGTTCCTCTTGCGGTTCTGCTTGCTTCCGGAATCTCATAGCCCTTAATACGGAATACTCTTCCCATATTGGTAAAGAACATAATGTAATGGTGGTTTGTGGTCATAAAGAGGTCTTCAATATAGTCCTTCTCTATGGTCTGCATTCCCTTAATGCCCTTACCGCCGCGGTTTTGCTGGCGGAAATTTTCCGGAGACATTCTCTTGATATAACCAAGGCTGGTGGAAGTAATCACCACATCATCGTCGGCAATCAAATCCTCCGCATCTAAGATATCATCATAGCTGAAGCTCGTTTTTCTATCCTCTCCGTACTTGTCTGCAATAACATCCAGCTCTTCCTTGATTACCGCAAGAAGCTTTCTTTCATCTCCAAGAATTTCCTTATAGTAGGCAATCTTTGCCAGTAAATCCTGGTACTCGTTTTCCAGACGTTCTCTTTCCAAACCGGTAAGAGCGCGCAAACGCATATCTACGATAGCTTGGGCCTGCACTTCTGTAAATGCAAAGCGGGTAATCAAGTTTTGCTTAGCCTCTTCTACATTTTTCGCGGCACGGATAATGGCAACAATCTCATCAATATGGTCAAGAGCCTTTAACAATCCTTCTAAGATATGGGCTCTGTCCTCACATTTTTGTAAATCGTACTGTGTTCTTCTGGTGACCACCTGAATCTGATGTGCCAAAAATTCTTCCAAAATTTCCAGAAGATTTAAAATCTTCGGCTCCCCTCGAACGATACAAAGCATAATCACACCGAAGGTTTCCTGTAACTGGGTGTGCTTATACAGCTGATTCAAAATTACATGGGGATTCACATCTTTTCTGCACTCAATGGCAATCTTTGCTTTGGAATTTTTTCCTGCCGCATCGTGAATATAGGTGATTCCGTCAATTCTTTTATCTTTTACAAGCTCTGCAATCTTTTCAATGACGCGGGAACGGTATACAAGATAGGGAAGTTCCTTTACCAAAATGCGATTTTTGCCGTTGTGCATGGGCTCAATCTCGCAAATCGCCCGCATCTTAATCTTTCCTCTACCGGTTCTGTAGGCTTCTTCGATTCCTCTTTTTCCTAAAATGGTCGCCCCTGTAGGAAAATCCGGTCCTTGAATAATGGGAAGAAGTTCTTCTATTTCCGTCTTTCTTCCCGCAATACGATTCTCAATAATGCAGTCCACACCCTTAATCACTTCTCTCAGGTTATGTGGAGGGATATTGGTGGACATACCTACTGCAATACCTGTGGCACCGTTTACCAAAAGATTGGGAAAACGGGAAGGAAGAACCACCGGCTCCTCATATTCATTGGAGAAGTTCGGCATGAAATCCACGGTGTTCTTATTGATGCCTGCCAGCATTTCTCCGGCTAATCTGGACATCTTAGCCTCGGTATAACGCATTGCCGCAGGGCTGTCTCCGTCCTCGGAACCGAAGTTTCCCTGTTTGTCAATCAGGACGTGCCGCATAGACCAGGGCTGTCCCATATAAACCAAAGAGCCGTAAATGGAGGAGTCACCGTGGGGGTGATATTTACCCATGGTTTCTCCAACGATTGTGGCACACTTTTTGGTCTTTTTATCCGGAGTAACGCCCAGACTTTGCAAAGCATAAAGCACTCTTCTTTGTACAGGCTTAAGACCATCCCGAACATCGGGAATCGCTCTGGACACAATAACACTCATGGCGTAGTCAATATACGCATTCTCCATGGTCTTTTTTAAGTCCACATCCTGCACTTTATCAAAAATATTTGGCTCCAAAATTGGCCTCCTTTAACTTGCAATTCTTTTTGGAAAAGTCTTTAAATATCCAAATTTGTAACATAGCGGGCATTTTGCTCGATAAATTCTCTTCTGGGCTCTACCTGATCTCCCATTAAGGTGGTAAAGGTAATATCCAACTCCGCCTTATCCTCGTCACTCATATTTACCCGAAGCAGAGTTCTGGTTTCCGGATCCAGCGTGGTTTCCTGCAGCTCCTCCGTATTCATCTCTCCAAGACCCTTAAATCGGGATACGTCTGCTCCATCAGATCCGATTTCCTTTAAAATTCTCTGATATTCCTCATCGGAGTATGCGTAATAATGCTTTTTATTCTTCTGAATGGTAAAAAGTGGCGGCTGAGCCAGATAAACATGTCCCTTTCGGATAAGCTCCGGCATAAAGTTATAAATAAAAGTCAGCATCAGGGTGGAAATGTGGGCGCCGTCCACATCCGCATCCGTCATAATAATGATTTTGTGATAACGTAATTTGCTTAAATCAAAATCTTCGTGAATACCGGTACCGAAGGCGGTAATCATTCCCTTGATTTCTTCATTGGCATAGATTCTGTCCAATCTTGCCTTCTGTACATTTAAAACTTTTCCTCTAAGTGGCAGTACGGCCTGGGTTTCCGGATTTCTTCCTTCCTTGGCAGGCCCCAATGCGGAATCTCCCTCTACGATAAAGATTTCACATCTTTCCGGATCCTTGCTGCTGCAATCCGCAAGCTTACCGGGAAGTCCCACACCGTCCAAGGCGGACTTTCTTCTGGTTAAATCTCTGGCCTTTCTGGCTGCGGCTCTTGCTCTTTGCGCCAAAATAGATTTTTCGCAAATCACCTTGGCAACTGCAGGATTTTGCTCCAGAAAATAGGTCAACTGCTCGGAAACAATTCCCTGCACCGCCACCTGAGCCTCTGAGGTTCCCAACTTCTGCTTGGTCTGTCCCTCAAATTGGGGATTCTCAATCTTTACGGAGATAATGCAGGTTAAGCCCTCACGGATATCTTCTCCGGAAAGATTGGCTTCACTATCCTTTAAAAGCTTATTCTGTCTTGCATAGTCATTGAAAGTTTTGGTTAAAGCATTTTTAAAACCGGTCAGGTGGGTTCCCCCCTCCGGAGTATTAATATTGTTTACGAAGGTATAGATATTTTCCGTATAGGAGTCGTTATGCTGCATAGCCACTTCCACCAGAATCTTTTCTTTCTCACCTTCGCAGTAAATCACATCCGGATAAAGGGCTTCCTTCCCCTTGTTTAAGAAGCTGACAAACTCCTGAATTCCTCCCTCATAGTGGAATTCCTTTTCCTGCTCTATGCCTTCCCGCTCATCCACAAGACGAATCTTCAGATTCTTGGTTAAAAAAGCGGTTTCCCGAAGACGAATCTTTAAGGTTTCAAACTCATAAACGCTTTCTTCAAAAATGCTTGCATCCGGAAGGAAGTGTACCTCGGTTCCCTGTTCCTCTTCGCTGCAAGTTCCGATACACTCGATAGGCTTTGTCACCTTTCCCTTGGCAAAGGACATGGTATAAATCTTGCCTTCTTTATAAACCTTAACATCCAACCACTCAGAAAGGGCATTTACTACACTGGCTCCTACACCGTGAAGACCGCCGGAAACCTTGTATCCGGCTCCTCCGAACTTTCCTCCTGCGTGAAGAACGGTAAAAACAACTTCCAAGGCGGACTTTCCAGCCTTTTTCTGTATATCTACAGGAATTCCTCGTCCATTATCCCTTACGGTAATGGAGTTATCCTGATGAATTCTTACGGTAATGATATTGCAAAATCCGGCCAGAGCCTCGTCTACGGAGTTATCCACGATTTCATAAACCAAATGATGCAAACCGCGAACAGAAGTACTTCCGATATACATTCCCGGTCTTTTCCGAACCGCTTCCAGTCCCTCTAAAATCTGAATCTGATCTGCACCGTATTCCTTAGAACCATGAAGAAATTCTGCTTCATTTCCTTCAAATTCTTCCATCTCTATCGACATAGTTCCTCCTCTTTACTGACACTGCACCTGTCCATTTTCCACATAAAACACATGGTCTATGGGGAATCGATGCTTTACCAATTCTTCTAAGCCTGTACAAGTAATCAGACTTTGTAAATTTCCTAACTGCTCTAGTAAAAAATTCTGTCTTTTTTGATCCAGCTCTGAAAACACATCATCCAATAGTAGGATGGGATTATCCTGAATCCTTTCTCTCACCAAATCAATTTCCGCTAATTTCAGGGATAAGGCTGCGGTTCTTTGCTGTCCCTGGGAACCGAAATGCCGGATATCCTGACCGTTAATCTGAAAGGAAAGGTCATCCCGGTGGGGGCCGGAGAGGGTGGTCTGTTGCTTTTTCTCCGCCTCCCTGTTTTTTTCCAGCTGCAAGGAGAAATTTTCCTCGGAAACATTTTCCTCATAACTTAGAAGAAGCTCTTCCCGCTTTCCGCTGATTTCTCCGTGGATGTTTTCCACCTTTTTCCGTAAGTTTTCCACAAAATCCCTGCGGAGAGAAATCACCATCTTCCCATGCTTTACCAGTTCCTCATCCCAGGCAAAGAGGGTTTCCTCCAGCTTTGGCCGAAAATACAGTTCCTTTAAAAGCTTATTTCTTTGCTGCAAAACTTTATTATACATGGATAAGTGGTAGAGATAAATCTTATCCAGCTGACAAAGCTCCAAATCAATAAATCTTCTTCTTTCCTTTGGCCCGTTTTTAATCAAGGACAGATCCTCCGGAGAAAAAATAATAATATTTCCCAGACCGAAAAGCTCCGAGCTTTTCTTCACAGGAAATCCGTCTATAGCCACTCCCTTACTTTTATTTTTCTTTAGGTGAATGTCTATCCTGTGGGAAATTCCCTTTTTCTTCAGGATCATTTTCAAATGGGCTTCCTCCGCCCCGAAATGAATCAGCTCCTTGTCCTTACAAAAGCGAAAGGACTTTCCGGTGCTGCCAAAGAAAATGGCTTCCAAAAGATTGGTCTTCCCCTGGGCATTGTCTCCGTAAAGAATATTGTTCTTCTCTCCCAGAGGAAGCTTCAATTTTTCTATATTTCTATAATTTTGTAATTCTATGGATTCGATAATCATCCTACGGCTTCCGCATTAAAGTTAACCGGTAAAATCATGTAGTTGTAGCTTTCCTCCTGATCCCGAATAAAGACGGGAGAGCGGGAAATAGTAAAGTACAAATCCACCTCTTCCTCTTCAATATTTTGAAGGGCATCCATCAGGTAAGTAGGATTAAAGCCGATGAGTAGATCCTTTCCTTCCTGCTGTACCGGCATTTCCGCATCCATCCTTCCGATGTCGGAAACAATTTTCAAAGATAGGCTCTGGTCTTCAATTTTTAAAATCAAAGGCTGCTTATCATTGTCTCTGGCCAGGATTCTGGCTCTGTCTATATTTTCCAAAAATTGCTTACGATTTAAGCGAATCTTGGTTTCGTAATCGGAGGACAACATCTGGCGAACATGGAAATATTCTCCCTCCACCAGCTGGGTTACCACGATGGTGTCTTCAAAGGAAAATTGCAGATACTGCTTGGAAAAGCAAATCTCCACCTTATCCTCCAGCCCTCCGCTGATAATTTTGGAAAGCTCGGACAGAACTTCCTTGGGAACAATGGCGGAACAGTTGTCATAGGACTCGGAAAGCTCGGTCTTTCGAATAGCAATTCTATGTCCGTCCAGGGCGGTAATGGAGAATTGATTGTCTGTAATTTCGAAATATTCTCCCGTCATCTTCTTATTGTTCTCTCCGGAAGCGGTGGAAAAAATAGTCTGATTAATCATGTTTCTGAGACTCAACTGAGAAATCTCCACAATCTCCTGCTTCTCTACGGAAGGAAGGGAGGTAAATTCCTCAGGATTTCTGCCCATGATTTTAAAGACGGATTTTTCACATTGAATGGTACAGTTTCCATTTTCCTCCGTACTAAGAAGAATGTTCTTTCCCTCCGTCTGTGGTAAACGCTTGATAATCTCTTGGAAAAGTCTTGCCTCCAGGGCAATCTTTCCCGGCTCCAGTATGTCTCCCGGACAAATGCTTTCTATTCCAAAATCATTTTTGTTTCCTGTTAAACGAATCTGCCCCTCAGTGGCGTCCACCAGGATGCACTCCATAATGCTTAGGGTGGTTTTGGAAGCAACGGCCTTCCCTACCACTTGCAGGGTGGAAAGCAAATCATTTTTTTG
>CALHIC010000324.1 GCA_938030845.1 uncultured Oribacterium sp.
AACAGAGGGAGGAGACAAACAAGGGGCAGAAAAAGCAGAATAGGAAAAATAGAAAATAAAAAAGTTTGATTGATAAATACCCTAAACTTGAAAAAAATCAAAGTTTAGGGTATTCGTAATAGCAAGTATCGCTTTAGATGCATGGACGTTTAGCAATAGAAAATTAATGCAAAACCATCCCCACAAAGATGCCCAGATAATTTCCAATCACATAGCCCAGGGTTCCGATCAAAAGTCCCGGGATAATCAGCTCTGTCCAGCCCTTGGAAACCGCCATGGCCGCCGCTGTGGTTGGGCCGCCGATATTGGCATTGGAGGCAATGATGATTTCCTCGATGGAGAACTTAAAGATTTTTCCGAAAATCAGGGAAACAATCATATTTACCGCCACCATAATCAAAGCCAGAACCAAAAGCAGAGGAGATTCTTTAATAATCAAAAGAATGGATGCAGGGGCACCGATTACCGCAAAGAAGAGGTAAATCAGGAAGGTACCGATTTCCTGAGAGCCTTTCACGGAAGACATTTGCTTCGGGAAGAAAGAGGCAATCATCATGGTAATGGTGGTGATCAGCAGGTATTTATTCCCGAAGAAGCCGCCCATAAACTGACTGAAGGCGTCTTTTCCGGAGAAGAATCCGCTGATGACTCCGGAGAGCTTGGTGGAAAGGGTGACGATGGTAAAGGCAATTCCTACCGCAAAGGCAATATCCTTTAGGGAAATGCTTTTTGCTCCCCAAAACTTCGCGGCCATGGTTTTGTTTTTATCCCGGTCCTCTTCGGACTGCGCCAAGAGGGCATCCTCATAGGGCTGCTTATACAGCTTTTTGATGATAGCCATGGAAGGCAGAGAAATAAGAACGAAAACGTAAAGCGCCATCAAAAGATTATCCGCAACGATGGCAGCGGAAACGGTTTTTCCCGGGACAGCATACTGCTCGGACATGGCTACGAAGTTTACTGCGCCGCCGGTATAGGTTCCTACGAACATAGGGATAATATCGTTGAGCTTTGGGATAGCATTTTTCAGGCTAAAATAAGCGACAAAGCCTCCCAAGAGAGTTCCGGCACTACTCAGAAGATAGATGGCCAGCATTCTGCCGGATTCTTTTAAAATCTTTTTTACATTGGCATTGAAGAGAAGCAAGGGCACCGCCAGGGGAACCACATAGCTCCATACTGCATCATATACCGGTGATTCTGTAGGAATGATGTTCAGGTTTGCCAGTACCAAAGTAAAGATTGTGGCTAAGATACAACCGGTAATCTTGTTGGCCCAGACATATTTTTGTTCCAGGTATATAGAGATGGCCACGCTAAGGGACAGAATAGTCCATAGCGCCCAAGTATCTTCCGCGGAAATCAATGTTGTCATAAATGTACCTCTTTCTATAATGGGGAATTTTTATTATGGGGGATTGTGCTTTCTTATAGGGCATTGTGCTTTATTGTAGGGCAGTGCCTTTTGCTTCGGGGCACTGCCCTTTTATGAAAAATGCTTTTGATTGGCAGAGCGTTATGCCGCCTTTCACAGTGCTTTAAGCATCGGAGCGGGAATAGGAGTTTTTCATCACGCTGCTGGCTTCAAACAATACCTTGTCCAAAAGCTCGGCGGTTTCCTGCTTGGCACAACGGGCAATCTTTTCATTGCATTCTTCCAGCATTGCTCGAATTTCTTCCTGATTTCTCTTTTTCTTTGCAATTTCCTTCTTGCACTCCAGAATCAGCTGATAGCACTTGGCTTGTACGGAGTTCTGATAGCGCTCCACGTGGAAACGGCTGATGGCGTAGGAAGCATTTGCCAAAGCGCCGATGAGCCGGTTGTTCCAATAAAAGCTGTCGGTGCTGACTTCCTTCTTGGTGGTGCTGAAGTAAGCGGGAATCTTTCCCACGGAGGAGAAAAGGGGAATCAGGGCATTAAAGACATTGCTTCCGAAGGCAAGCCAGGTAATGCACTCCAAGTCCTTAATCTTTTCTTCTTTGTTCTGATGGAGAGACAGGAAGCAGGTGCGCTCGATGCCGATGGGACGGAACTGACCGACATGACTGGCATCACCGTATTTTCCGTAGCAATCATATTTGGTGCCTTGGAAATGAGAGGAGAGCACGTATTTTACATCCATGGGACTGATCTTCTTCTCCGGCACCATGCTCCAGGGGATGTCATCGGAATCCGGAGTGAAATCCGCATTTTCCCCTTCATAACGGAAGCAGTGGGGATTCAAGGTCTTCAGCATATACCAGGTTCTGGGAGTGTTATACACATGGTCCGCATCGGAGTGACTGCCGAAGGCGTCTCTGGGATTGAACTCCTCTTCGTAGGAAAGATTCAAATGATGCTCGGCGATAAATTCCCTTAAATCCTTGGAGCAGATATGGGATTCCTGCTTTCCGAAGGCATCCTTTAAATCAAAGGAGTCGATGCCCTGCTGGTTGGCCATCATCACATAGGAATCATCCGGAACTCTTTTGGCGATAAAATGATGTCCGCCGATGGTTTCCAGCCACCAAATCTCCTTGGTATCGGAGAAAGCGATTCCGTTCATCTCATAGGTGCCGTACTTTTCCAAAAGCTCTCCGAGACGAAGCACTCCTTCTCTTGCGGAATGAATATAGGGCAGCAGTAAGCTTACCATATCTTCTTCTCCGATGCCTCCGGGAATTTCCGTCCTGCCTTCCTTGTGAAGCACTACCAAGGGATCCGCTGCCAGCACCAGCTCGTTACTGGTAATGGTTTCCGTAGCGGAAACGGAGACATTGGCACTGTTGGTGCCGGCGCCTGCCCAGATACCGCTATCGTTTAAGGCATTGGGGAAGCAAATGTAATCCAGCGCCTTGTCCGGTAATGGAATCTCCACATGAGAAAGCACGGAACGGTATTTCTTGGGAGGATTTTTTCCGGAAACGGAAATCATTTTCTTCAGAGTATACTCTCCGGAACCGGAATCCATATTACGGGCGATCATAGTGGAACCGTCGTAGCTGGCATCCTTACCAACCAAAATTGTTGTACAAGACATAGCAAATTCTCCTTTCAAATTTTTCTTTCTATTATATAATGCACAAATTCAGAAAGCAAACGATGGTTTTTTGCTTTCAGTAGCTGCTAAATGAGAGTCGGCTTGTACCTGCATAAATAAGAGTTGACTTGTGCCTGCATGGGGGCACCCTTGTCTGCCATTAGGGTGACTTTCGCTTGCTACCGAAAGCCGATTCATGGTATAAACAAAGGGTTGGAGAAGGATTGGAAAAGGACAGTATAAAGGAGGCACTATGGAAGAACAGGGATACGAGAATAATAAAGGCACTGTAGGCGGAGAGCAGCAGAGCATGGAAAAACAGTACAGCAGAGATACTTTGGAAAGAAGGCCGGGCCCATGGGATATTTCCGAGGAAGACCTGCCTGAGGAGCTTAAGGTGGTACCGGCGCTTCACTTCTTCCTGTATCAGGTGGTTTTTGCGATTCCTCTGGTAGGACTTATCGTGGTGATTATTATGAGTCTCGGCGCTACGAAGAATAAGAATATTCGAAACTTTGCCAGAGCCCAGCTGATTGCCATTGTGGTGGGAATTGTTCTGACGTTCTTGTTCGGAGCGGCAATTCTCAGCTTTTTCCTGGCATTTGTGGGACCCTATTTGGATCACACGCCCATGGTATAAAGAGGAATTCAATCTTATAAATTTAGCCATAGCTTTCGGAATCGGGAGCTATGGCTTTTTTCTTAAGGAATAGCTTCTGTGAGAACTGGGATGGTTTCTTCTGAATAGCCGGGGCGAGGGAAGCTCCTGCCTGCTTGGAAAGTGGAATCTGTTCGGAAATGAGAAGCCCCCTCACTTGCTTTTCTTCCTATAACTCGATACAATAAATTGTATTGTTTTGGAAGAAAGGAAGCTCTATGGCCAAGGAAATGTGGAAGCCCGGAAATATGCTGTATCCGGTGCCTCCTGTGCTGGTGACTTGTCAAAATAAAAAAGGGGAAAGCAACATGCTTACGGTGGCCTGGGCAGGTACCATTTGCTCCACACCGGCTATGCTATCCATTTCCGTTCGGAAGGAGCGCTATTCCCATGCTATGCTGATGGAAACCGGGGAGTTTGTGGTGAATCTTCCCACGGAGGATTTGGTACGGGAAACGGATGAGGCCGGTGTACGTTCCGGAAGGGATATCAATAAGTGGGAGAAACTGCATTTGCATCAGGAAGAGGGGAAAATGCTTTCCGTTCCCATGATTTCGGAGTGCCCGGTAAATATGGAATGTAAAGTGAAGCAGGTATTGGAGTTGGGAAGTCACGACCTGTTTTTGGCGGAAATCCTGGCGGTTCATGTAGACTCTTCCTTATTGGATGAAAAGAAGCGCCTGCAACTGGAAAAGGCAAAGCTTTTGGCCTATTCCCACGGACAATATTTCGGTCTTGGAAAAGTCTTGGGAAGCTTCGGATTTTCCGTGCGAAAAGGAGCAAAGAAAAAGACAACAGGAACAGAAAGGAAAAAGCATGGCAGCAGAAGAAAATAAAGACATGGAAGAGGAGCTGGTGGGGCTTTCCGAAGACTTGGCCAGATGGAATGCCAGAAGGTCCAAGGAGGAGCAGTACCATATTATAGAAGAAGAATCCGAGAAGCTTAGGGCTAAAAATCAAGAAGAATTTTCTGAAGATAGAAGAGGACAGAACAAGGAAGGAATCACCGAGGCGGGACAGAAGCATGCTTCTTCAGAGCAGGACGGAGATGGCCTGAAAAACGGAAAATGGACTACGGAAGAGCTTCATCGTTATCGCCGCGCAGGGGATAAGATTCCGGAATATACCGCAGGATACCTGCCCAGTGAAGAAAAGTTTATCCGTTTTACGATGGCCTATTATAAGAAGAAAATCTGGAGCTTGGTTTTTATTTTTTGGCTTGCTCTAGGCCTTTTGGCATTTACTCAGTATTGGATGGGAAATAGCTTTTTTGCCATTTGCATGGTAATTCTTATGGCTCTTGTTCCGTTTTTGCTGTTTTATCTTTATAAGGGACAACTTCGGAATCTGTATCGGTCTTCCAATAAAAAGCTGAATTTACCGGTAAGCATCGCTTTCTATAAAAACTATTTTTTGATGAAGACGGAACGTAGCAGTATGGTTGTGTACTACGATGAGCTGAAAAACATCGTGGATATGGAGACGTTGTATCTTTTGGATATCGGCGGCAATGCGCTGATTCCCGTAGACAAGGACAGCTGCAGCGAGTCCTGCAGGGACTTCCTGGAGGCAGTACGGAAGAACCTTCTTATGGGAAGATAATCTAAGTAGAAAAAAGGAAATAACAAGAGCTGAATAAAGTCTATTATTTTGGCTTTTCAATACAAAATAACTTCGAAACAGGGGCACGCTCCCGCTAACCTCGCCTCGCAGGGGTTCTAAGCTTTTATAAGACAAAAGCCAAGAACCCGCGGGCTCAGATTACCCCTTATTCCGAAGTTATTTTGCTGAAAAGCCTCTTATGTCTTTACTGATTCAGCTCTTTTTTTATTTCCTTTTTTTCTTTGATTAGCTCTTCTTCCGGAATGAACCGTAGTTGTGTCCTGCCTGCAGGTCTACGCCTTTGGCTTTAGCCAGCTCGGATACGGTTACCAGCTGGAAGCCTCTTTCCTGTAAGGCGGGGATCAGTACTTCTGCCGCATCGGCACTTTGAGAATAGATGGAATGCATCAGGATGACATCTCCGTCCTTTACGTGCTGCAATACGGTGTTAATGGTACTCTTGGAGTTTCTGGTTTTCCAGTCCAGGGTATCAATGCTCCAAAGAATGGAAGGCTGTCCCTGGTTTTGTAAAGCGGCCTTCACGCTGGCGGAGGTAGCTCCGTAGGGAGGACGAACCAGAGAAACGGACTGACCGGAAAGTATTCTTAAAATCTCGGTGGTCTTAGCTAAAGACTGGGTTGCTCCTGCCTGAGAAAGCTTTGGAAGATTCTCATGCTTATAGCTGTGGTTACCAACTTCATGTCCTGCCTCTGCCACACGCTTTACTACGGAAGGATACTTTTCTGCCTGGGTTCCTACGAAGAAGAAGGTTCCTTTTCCGCCATACTTTTGGAAAGCTGCCAGAATGCGGTCTTCATATTTTCCGGGACCATCATCAAAGGTCAGAGCAACCATTGGCTTGGAAGCGTCCACGTTGCTCTTGGATACCTTACTGCTTTGCTCCGGCTGTTCTTCTTT
>CALHIC010000325.1 GCA_938030845.1 uncultured Oribacterium sp.
TCGCAAGTACCGACGGGCTCAGACTACCCCGCATTCAGACCTATATTGCCGAAAATTCTCTATCATTTTGATTTTTTATAGCCTCTTTTTTATTTTTTGCGTGTCATGTTATGTTCGTGATTATCCACCAATTATGCAATTTTTAACTTGCAATTAACCTTGAGTAGTATTGTTATTGCATTTCCACAGAGCCATAGGATGATCTTTTATTCTTAAACAGATTTCGTCATCTTCAAATAACAGTGAAGGATTGTAATCGCCACTTCTGAAAGCATTCCAAAATTGAAAATCATCTTCCGGTAAAAGAATATATTCCAAGTATTCTTTTACCAAAGTCTGTGCTAATGGGAAATCGAACTGTTCTGATTTATTTAGAACAGGTAATAAATCTATCTTTATTTTTTGAGCAGTCATCGTTTCGATTTTATGAAACTCAAATTTTTGCGGAATGCTTTCAGAGGCAATCGCAAAGTAAAATAGAATACATTTTTTAAAAAGTCTTTCATCAGCTTTAGTAAAAATCTTATATTTTTGCAAATTATACATGTCATATAAATCTCTGGCAGCTGCTCGATTAAAGAGTGCAACAGCCTTTGCAGAAAAAAGTTCTACAGGGTGTACGCTGAGAACATTGAAATTCCCAATGTTCCAAGGCAAAGAAACCGTTTGGCGTGAAAGTGGAAGGATATGGCATCTAAGCATATAATTCACTTCGATTTTTAAATTATCTTTCATTCCACCGGCATTGGTATATTCAAAAACAAAGGAGTCTAAAGCGTGATATTGTTTAGACTTCTTGCTAAGGTTATATCCTGAGGCAGACATATATTTTTGAATATGCTCTGCGATGTTTTGTCGCTCTTGAAGCATGGTGGTCTTATCAACATTTTTACAATAGTCTAAATCGATATCTACAGACAGTCTTGGCATCTGAAATATCGTTAAGTTAATAGCGGTTCCTCCTTTAAGAGCTAAAGCATCTGAAAGTAAAGAATCGGATTCAAAAAATTTCAAAATATCAATTAGCCTGCAAACTTTTTCAAAGGTATCTCTCACAAACCCTAGCTCTTTTGCCTGTCTGCCAAGGGATATACGATCAAATAACATCATCATAATCTACTCCTTTATTAATAAGCTGTTTAAGATCCTTGGGGGCATATAGTAGCCACTTTGGATGAAAAATATTCTCTCTTATTTCCTGAGTTAGATAAGTTTTGCTGGAAGAGGAGCATGAAATACATTTTAAGAAAAAATCTTTGGACAGAGATAAATCCTTTTTATAAAACTCCAAAATATATCCTACTTTTTGGTAAAGCTGCTTTTTACTATAGCCTTCTAAAACATCCAGTAATTTTTCTTCATTCAAAGAGGGAATCAGTTCCAGGCATCGTAAAATTTCCTCAAGCCCTGCGATTTTGTCCATGTCAATAATACTATCAATGACAGTGCGCTCAAGAGATGTCACTTTAACTCCATTATTCATATCCAATATCTCTATAGTACTTGTATTTGGAAGTGGCGTATACTGTAATCCGTCATAAGAAAAAGAACGAATATTTCTGTGCGTGGAAAAATAAACTTCGTAGAATACTTGATTGGCATAGCCGTAGTATTCAAATGCGCTGTGATGAGAGATACAAGCATCTTGTGTAACTTGTGATGCTATTTGGAATCTATTGGCTATTGGCTGTTCGGTTTCCATGCTGATTACGACGTATAGATTACGCCTTACACGTTCGATATATCCCCTATTTAGATAAGTTTTGATTTGCCAATCAGCGGCTTTTTCCGATCCGCAGAGCTGAACCATGTCTGCATAACTGAAACATCGTAAACGAGCTAATTCTTTATATAAATCCATTTGTCACCTCCAACCTTTGTTTCTATTTTACATCAAAATCCTAGGAAATACAGGGTTTTTGATGAAAAATAGAAATAAATTATAGAAGCTATTGATAACATGAGTCTTGCAACATAGATTTGGAGTATTACGGAATTTAAGTTGCGCTAAGTTGCAGTAAGTTGCAAATAGGCCTTTTGCTTATAGTGAAAAATGATAAATTACGACAAATTTTGCATTTATTTAATATTTTACCCGAAATAAATCATAATATTTTCTGAATTTCCTTTTAAACTAAAAAAGTAAGTCGAAAAAAATACATGTAACTTTTTTTGGAGAAGAAAGGAAGAAGAATGAAATTCAGAAAACAACTTACGTTACTCTTGACCATGACCGGCCTAGGGCTTCTTTCCCATGGAACCGCATTTGCGGAAACGAGGACAGAGCTTTGGGCGAAGGAAAGCCAAGGCTATGGCGCCAAGCTTCCCTACCTTCGCTACGAGGCGGAAGAGGGAATTGGAAGAGACGCGGTGCTGAAGCATTCCACAGCTTACGATGAAGTGGAGATGGAGGCTTCTAACCAAAGCTATGTGCAGTTGACCAAGGAGGATTCTTCATTACGCTTTACGGTTAAGAAGGCGGCCAATGCCATGACTCTTCGTTTTACCATGCCGGAGGACGCCGTTGGAGAGCTGGAGATTTCCGTGGAGAGAAAGGGAGAACCTCTTGGGAAGAAAACCATAGAGTTGGACAACAGCTCTGCTTGGCAGTATGTGAAGGAAAATGATGTTTTCGATGAAAATATAGCCGGCTCCCATTCTCGTTTTCGTTTTGATGAGAGACATTTTCTTTTGGAAAATGACAACAAGGAACGGATGGAATTGGAAGAGGGTGACGTACTCACCATCCGCAGAACTGATAAAAAAGCGGATGAACTGGGAATCGACTTTATCGAGCTGGAGCAGGCGCCGGAAGCAAAGGGCGCCCCAAGCAACAGCATTTCCATCACGGACGCTCCTTACAGCGCAGTGCCGAATGATGGACAGGACGATTCCCAAGCCTTTCTGGATGCCCTGAAAGACGCGGATGCGGAGAACAAGACCTTATATATTCCGGAGGGTACCTTCGATTTTGACCAAAAGCTGGTGCTAAGTGCTACAGATATGCGGATTACCGGTGCAGGAATCTGGTACACCCGGCTTCATTTTACCTCTGAGGAGCAGGCCGGAGGCGGTATCGAGTTTCTGGACAGCAGTTCAAATGTTGAGATGGATAACCTATACATGGATTCCGAATTAAAGTCCCGTTTTCATCAGGAGGCAAATTACAAGGGAATCGCCGGTGTTTTGGGAGAGAATTCCAAGCTGCATGACCTCTGGATTGAGCATTTTGAGTGCGGAATCTGGGTAGGAGACTATGTGGAAGCGGATAAAATGAAATACACCGACAAGCTGACCGTTTCCAACAGCCGTATCCGAGACAACTTTGCGGACGGCGTGAACTTTGCCCAGGGAACAAGAAATTCCAAGGTACAGAACTCCAATGTCCGTGGAAATGGAGATGACGGTCTGGCGATTTGGAGCAGTTCCAAGTGGGACAAGGAAA
>CALHIC010000326.1 GCA_938030845.1 uncultured Oribacterium sp.
AATTTTCAGAATGAAGAAATTAGATTTTCTAATAGTATAATTCGAATATTCCAAATCTCCTATACTCCACATTCGGATAATATCCGTAAACGGAGTAGAGTTTTCTATTTGCAGGAGATCTTATGCATTTGAAAGAAAGAGACTTATAAGACAAAATCAGGTGCATAAAACATAAAAAAGACCGATAATCCGGAAATACCGGGTTATCGGTCTCTAAATGTATCCTGGAAGGCCTTTTCTAATTTTTATGGTCCTCTATATACTTATAAAATCAAATATTTTTCTAGCCATTTTCGCTTTCTTTATACCACCGGCTGGAACTTCTTTCTCTTCAGGTACTTTCCCTGATTCTCCAAAAGCACCTTGCCGCCCTTGGCAACCAGCTTTCCTCTCAGGAACACTTCTTCGATGCAGCCCTGAATTTCCAGTCCTTCCAATGGTGCATAGTCGGAGCGGGAAACCTGGTCTTCTTTGCGAATGGTTTTCTTCTTATTGGGATCCAGTAAAACGATGTCCGCGTCGGAGCCTTCCTGCAAGATGCCCTTTTCCGGATACATGCCGTAAAGCTTTGCGGGATTCTCGGAAAGAAGAGCCGCCATACGCTCCTTGGAAATTCGTCCCTTTACCACACCTTCGGAGAAAATGACTTCTCCTCTGGTTTCCACACCGGGCATTCCACCGGGGATTTTCCGGAAATCCTCTTTGCCCAGATCCTTCTGCGCTAATGTGAAGGAGCAGTGGTCGGTACAAATGGTCTGAATTTCTCCATCGGCCAGAGCCTTCCACAATGCTTCCTGATCGGATTTTTTCCGAAGTGGGGGAGCGATTACATAGCGGGCAGAGGTCTCAAAATCTGACTTGTACAGGTCATCGGTCATGGTAAGGTACTGGGGGCAGGTTTCTGCAAATACCACTTGACCCCGTTTTCTGGCCTCTCGAATCTCATTTAATCCTTTTTCACAGGTCAAATGCACGTCAATAATGGGAGTGTCTACCACATCGGCAATATAGAGCATACGGTTGATGGCCTCCGCCTCCGCATCATCCGGACGGGAAAGATAGTGGGAAGATACGGATTTTTTCGTGCTTTCCTCAGCAATGTATTTCTTTTGTAAAGCGGCAATCATACCGGTATTTTCGCAGTGTACACCGGTGATGCCTCCAACTTCTTTTAATCTCTTTAAAATGAAGAACATTTCCTCGTCATCTACCTGAATATCATAGGTCATGTAAACCTTGAAGGTGCTGAGTCCCTCATCCATCATATCCTGACATTGCTTGCTGGCCTCTTCATTCCAGTCACTAATGGACATGTGGAAACCGTAGTCACAGGAAGCTCCCAAATCGGCCTTTTTCTGCCAATTTTTAAAGCCCTCCATCAGGGTTTCTCCCTTGTACTGGGTACCAAAATCCACGATACTGGTGGTTCCGCCGGCGATAGCCGCCTTGGTACCTGAGG
>CALHIC010000327.1 GCA_938030845.1 uncultured Oribacterium sp.
TATAAGCAATTGTATCATTTATAAATATATCTCTATAGGCATTAGGATGTAGTTCAACAAAAAAGCCTGAAATGAACACATATAGAAAAGCTAATATAATAAAAACCAAGTACGGAATTAAACAATTAAATATTGTATTTTTAAAATCAATATCTGCTACAATGCCAATAATAATGGAACCAATTAAAGTTAATACTGCCCTATCCAAAATATGAAAGTAGGTATCGTTTGTATTACCCATTAGCAAATTTATTATGCAACCCGCTATTGTGGCAACCGTAAAAATAGAACAAAATAATATTGCTATATTTTTTAATAACCTACAAGTAATTTTCATAACACTCTACCCTATCTATTAAGCAAAGCCTCCCAGCAAAAGATGGAAGGCTTTCTAAACTATTTACCTAAATTCAACAACTCCCTTTTAGACCTATTTTTTCTTGCTTTTAATATCAAAACAGTATCATTTAGAAAATTTCACTATATCAAAATCGCTCTAACCCTTTATTTTCAAGCGTTTTATGACAGCAACTTATTTGCTTCCATCATTCCATCTCAATCGTTCCTGGTGGCTTAGAAGTCAGATCATAGAACACCCTGTTCACGCCCTTGACCTCATTCACGATTCGATTCATCACTCTCTGGAGTACGCTAAAGGGGATATCCGCGCATTCCGCAGTCATAAAGTCATCGGTAATTACCGCACGAAGAGCCACCGCATAGTCATAGGTACGGAAGTCTCCCATAACGCCCACGGATCGCATATTGGTGAGGGCGGCAAAGTACTGGCTGTAGGAACGGGAAAGTCCCGCCTTCTCGATTTCTTCACGGTAAATGAAGTCCGCATCCTGTACCATGCGAACCTTCTCAGGCGTTACCTCTCCGATGATTCTTACCCCAAGTCCCGGTCCCGGGAAGGGCTGACGATAAACCAAATGCTCCGGAAGGCCAAGCTCCAGTCCTACCTTACGCACCTCGTCCTTAAAGAGCAGGCGCAGAGGCTCAACAATTTCCTTAAAGGAAATGTTCTTGGGAAGTCCGCCCACATTGTGGTGGGACTTGATTACTGCGCCCTTTCCAAGGCCGGATTCCACCACATCTGCGTAAATGGTTCCTTGGGCAAGAAAGTCCACTGCTCCGATTTTATTGGCTTCTCTTTCAAAGATACGGATAAACTGCTCTCCGATAATCTTTCTCTTCTTCTCCGGATCTTCCACCCTGGCTAATTTCTCAAAATACTCTTCTCCCGCATTGACACGGACGAAGTTCAACTCGAAATCTCCCTTCTCTCCGAAGATTTCCTCCACCTGATCACCTTCATTTTTCCGAAGAAGACCGTGATCCACGAACACGCAGTACAGCTGCTTTCCAATGGCTCTGGAAAGAAGCCCTGCTGCAACAGAGCTGTCCACACCGCCGGAAAGGGCTAAAAGCACCTTGCCGGAACCGATTTTATTTTTCAAAAGGGAAACCTGCTCCTCTACGAAAGAAGCCATCTTCCAGTCTCCGGTACATTTGCAGACGTCATAGAGAAAATGATGAATCATCTTCTGTCCTTCCACGCTATGCTGTACCTCCGGGTGGAACTGCACCGCATAAATCTGTCTCTTCCCATCTTCCATTCCCGCAACAGGACAATGCTCGGTATGGGCAGTAATTGTAAAGCCCTCCGGCACCTTGGCAATATAGTCGGTGTGGGACATGAAAACGGTGGTCTCTTCCGAAACATCGGAGAAAAGCACGGAGGACTTCTCCACATGGGTTTCCGTCTTTCCATATTCGCTGACAGGGGCGGTAGCCACCTCTCCTCCAAGCTCATAGGCAATGAGCTGTGCTCCATAGCAGAAGCCGAAAATGGGGATGCCCAGCTCGAAAATTTCCTTTCCGATATGCTGGCTTTCCTCCTTGTACACGGACTGAGGTCCTCCGGTGAAGATAATTCCCTTGGGACTTAATTCTTTTATCTTCTCTATGCCAATGTCGGAACTGTAAACCTCTGCATAAACCCCTTCGTCTCTTACTCTCCGGGCAATCAACTGGTTGTACTGTCCACCAAAATCCAATACGAGAATCCGCTCATGATTCATTTTTCTTTCCCCTTTTCTTCAGTTCGTCCAATGGCAACAAGATAGATAAACTGCCTTTTTAAAAGGCTCACACAATTACTCATTATAGTGCCTAGGAAAAGACTTATGCAAGTCCTTCTTTACCAAGCTTTATAAGTCTACTTTAACAAGCTTTTTAAGGCTGCTTCTCCAAGTTTTTTAAGACCACCTTGGCGCTCCTTACAAGTCCACTTCTTCTCCCAAGGAGAAGGAATATAGGACTCTTCGTTTTACCTTTTTCCCTAAAATCTGCTCTAAGGCTTCGCTATATAAGTCGATTTGCTTTTGGTAACGATTCCTTAGCTCTTCCCCGTCCTTCACCCGGTCGGTCTTATAGTCCACAAGGATAATGCCCTCTTCCTCCATAATAAAGGCATCGATGATACCTTGGAGGATTACCTTTTCAACATTATCCCCCCCATCCTCCGGAAACAGCTTTTCATACTCCACTTCCTGCATAAAATGCTGTTCCCGATAAAGGGTATTCTCCTTATAGGCTTTGGCAAAAAGCTGTCCTAAGGGAGAGGCCAGGAAGTTCTGAAGTTTCTCTTGATTCAGTAAGCCATATTCCTCCGGAGAGAGAAAGTCGGATAACTGGGAAATATCCTTGGAATAATCGTAAAAGGCTAAGGCATGGTGATAGCTGTCTCCTATTGCCGCACCGATATTTTTCCCCTCTGCTTTCATTTTCTGAATTAAAGGGCTATCGGGCTTTTCTTTGGCCTGCTGCTTTGTTTCAGTATTACCTTCGCCATTATCTTTTGTACTATGCTCTTGGCTTTCAAGCCCTTCAGCAATCTCTTCTACTTTATCTATCTTCTCCTCATCCCATTCCGGGGCAACCGCCCTTCCTTCCTGCCCGGTTTCAGAAAGCGCCTCTCCATGCTCCTCCATGGCCTTCATTTTCAGTAAAGATACGGAGTACTTGGGACTTCTATGGGTACTCTTCTCAAAGGGATAGACATAGGAAAAATGCTCTTCCATAAGCTTTTCCGCCTCTGTCTTTTCCCGCGCCGTTCCCAGGAACTCGTAGAGCTTTTTCTCAAGGGAAATGGCTTCTCCCATGGCTTTTCCTTCATTTTCCTCCAAATCCTCTTTAGAAATAAAACGAAGGGCGATTTCTTCGGTCTTGGTACTTTCAAAGAAGCTTCGGGAATAGGCCATTAAAATCCAGGCAAGATAAGAAGTCGCTCCTCGGATATCTTCAAGAGACAGCCGTTCTTGCACCGGGAATTTCTTCATTAAATCCTCTTCATTTTTACAAACGCCGGTGAGAATCAGCTTTTCCTCTGCTCTGGTCATGGCAACATAAAGCACCCGAAGTTCTTCCCCAAGGCTCTCCCGCTCCCCCTTTTCCTTAATGGCGATTTTGTGGAGGGAAGGGTACTTTATTCTTGTCTCCAAATCCAAGTAATCGGCGGCAAGCCCTAGCTCTGAATCCATTAGCATTTTCGCCTTGGAATCCATCTTGTTGAAGGTCTTATGCAGCTGGGAAAGGAAGACCACCTTAAACTGCAGTCCCTTGGAGTGGTGAATGGACATAATCCGAAGCAGGTCGTCCTTTTCCGAGAACACCGTTGCCTCTCCCTGATCCTGCTCCTGCTTTTTCACCTTTTCAATGTAACGGATAAAATGGAATAGGCCGCTGTAGCTTCCCTTTTCAAACTGCTTGGCATCCTCTAAGAGCTGGTCCAGATTGGCCTGTCGTTTCTCTCCCAAGGGCAGTGCCCGCACATAGTTATAGTAATCCGTCTCTTCATAGATCAAGGTCAGTAAGGAGTGAAGCCGTAAGGAACGGGATAGTCTACGGTAGCGTTCCAGTTTATTTTGGAAATTCTGCCATTTTTCTTCCAGCCCGGGGGCCAATGCTTTTTCTGCCTGTAAGGATAGATTTACCGCATTTTCCTTGCTCTTATCATAGGGCTTTTCGTATAGGCTACCCTTCACCATCACAATCTGCCCCAGATCCTCGTCCGTAAAGGAAAATAAGGGGGAGCGTAGTACTGCTGCCATGGGGATATCCTGTCTTGGATTGTCAATGATGGCAAGGAAGGAAAGAATGGTTTCCACCTCCACCGCAGAATAATAGCCGGTTTTTAGCTCCGCGTAGGCAGGGATGCCTTCCTTTCCGAAGATATCCACCATTTCTCTGGAAACGCTGTGGGGAGAACGAAGGAGAATCACCATGTCCTTATAGGCATAGCCCTTTTCCAAAAGCTCACGAACCTTAGCCGCAATCATCTTACATTCCAGCTCTAACTTACTGAGAGATTTACCGGAGGCGCTAGTGGAGGCGCTATTACCATCGTCTCCTTTACTATCTTCTTTATTATCTTCTCCATCGCCCTCATCTTCCCCTGTAGAGGCAGTTTTTTCCAACTCTAAGAGAAGCAGTTCCGTTTGATCCCGTCTCTGCTTGCCTGTAATTGGAGCCTCGCCCTCTGACTTTTCTTTATGCTCTTCGCCACTTTGAGATTTATCTTCTTCGCCTTGATTCTCTCCTACATTCTTTTCCGGCTTTTTCTCTTGCTCTAACTCTTCGCCACTATGCTCTTTAACCTGCTCTTCTTTCTTTACCTTCCCCAGGAATAGACTATTCTCGAAATCATATTCGATTCCCCCGAAGTCTTTTTTCATAATCTTAAAGAACAGGGTATTTACCGCGGAAAGTACTCCTTCATCGGAACGGAAGTTCTTCCGAAGGAAGATCTTGGGATAGCCTTCATCATGGTATTTTTCCAGGAATAGCTCCGGTCTTGCCATACGGAATCGGTAAATGCTTTGCTTTACATCCCCCACCTGAAAGACATTGGGCTTTCCGAATCGCTCCTGAGATAGAGCCCGAACAATATATTCCTGCACAAGGTTTGAGTCCTGATACTCATCTACCAGGATTTCCCGATAGGACTTAGCCAGCTCATCAGCCAAGGCACTATACTGACCATCCTGATACAATAGCTTCAACGCAAAATGCTCCAAATCCGAAAAGTCCAGCACCGCCCTTTCTTCCTTTTCCTTTTGATAGCGCTCTAAGAAGTGAAGGCAAAGTCGCACAAGCTCCATGATTCGCTTCTGTCCCTTCTCCTCCACTTCCTCTTCCAGCTCTGTTGGAAGCAGCCTGTAGTTCTCCTGCCAGGTCTTCAGCGTCTTCTTTCCTCTTTCCCGAAGGGACTTTACCAATTCTTTTCCCTCGGACTTAGTGCTCTTTAGGCGACCAAAGTTTAGACTCTCCAGTCCTCTAACCAAGTCTTCCAGATTCTCCGCATTTGCAAGGGCAAGGCACTGATCCCTTTCTTCTAAAATCCGCTCTTCATATTCTATAGGGCCGTTTGGCTCCCGGCATAGGTCTAGGGCGTCTTCATAGAGGAAAGAAAGATTTTTAAGCCTGCTCTTCATATCTTCGTAGAGATCCTTTTCCCATTTTGCCCTACGAGAATGGGCGTCTTCCTCTAAAAGCCCCTGCAAATAAGCCTTGGGAAAGGGCATGGCACTGGCCAGGTTATAAAGCTTAAGAATCAGCTCCTCTATGCCCTTGTCCTTCTTTCCCATGGAAAACTGATCCACAAAGGTCAGGAAAGCTTCTTCCTTCTTTTCGTACTCCTCCTCCAGAAGCTCCTCTAAAATATCCGATTGGAGCAGGGACATTTCCCCGGTATCTCCAATCCGAAAATGGGCGTCTATAGAGAGGCCTGCATAATTTTCCTCGATAAGTCGCTTACAAAAGGCGTGAATGGTGCTGATATTTGCGGTAGGAAGCAGGGCGATTTCCCGAAGAATCCGCTTGTCATAGCCCTTTTGCAAATGCTCTTCCAAGCGTTTTTTGATTCTTTCCTTCATTTCCTCCGCCGCAGCCTCGGTAAAGGTCATCAAAACCAAAGAGGAAAGGGAAGCATTTTCCTCTAAAATAAGGGACAGCACATGTTCCACCAGCACTGCCGTCTTTCCGGAACCTGCCGCCGCAGAGACCAGCAGATTTCCTTCTCTATGGGCGATTACCGCCTTTTGCTCTTCCGTCCACAATGCCATTTTACTGCCCTTTCTTTCGATACTTTCACCGGTAATACCATCCTACTGCCCTTTCTTTCGATACTTCCAATCACAATGCTATCTTACGACTCTTTATTTTGATACTTCTCTATCCACTCGTCCCAAATCGCTTCTTCATCCCCTTTTTCTAAACTTCTATAGGAAAATCCGGGGAGGTCCGGGTCAAAGCCGCAGATGCTGTGATAGGGGCAGTAGGTGCAGGCCGTTTTATCCATGGTCTCCCGGATAGGAGAAATGGCCTTCTCCCCCTCCAGGATTCTCTTACAATCCTCTTCCACCCTCTCCCGCACATAGGAAAGCATGGCTAAAATCTTTTCTTCTTTGGCAACAGAGCCCTTTTCCTCAATAGAGCCGTTTTTCTCCTTTACCGGAAGCAAAAGGCTGTCTCCCTTTAGCTCCCTATCCATGCGGAAAATGATGTCCTTATCTCCATTGATTAAGCCCTTCGGTCTTGAAGCCTTTAACTTTTCCTGAAAAAGCTCTTCCTCGGACTGCCCCTTAAAGCTTAGGCTTGGGTTATCCATGGTGAAATAGAACAGTCCTGCAGGGTGAAGCTTATAGTCCGGATGTCTCTTTTTCTCCTCCTCCAACAAGATGGATAGGTAGAGGGGCAGCTGAATCTGTAGTCCCGCCTTTAAAAGATCCAAAGAAAAATCCGTATTTCCGCTCTTATAGTCCAAAACCTTCAGGTAATAATTCTTCTCCTCATCCAGGTAGCTGTCCACCCGGTCCACCCTTCCCCGGAAGGACAGGGTATCGCTATCATAGTTAAAATCCCGCTCCAAAGCTTCCACCTGAAAATCTCCGCCGGAAAGCTGGCGCTCCAGTGCCCAGAGGATGGTCTTCGCATTTTCCTTAAACTTATGGAGAAAATACTGGTTCCGTCCCCCCTCTAAGAAGGGGGCAAATTCCGGATCCTGTTCACTTTCCGCTATGGCGAAATTAAGATACTCCTGAAAATGCTGGGTAAGCACCTCTCCCTTCAGCTTTTCTTCCTTTACCTTCTTAAAAAAGCTTTCCACCAGCTTATGGTAGAGCTTTCCCAAATCAAAGGCCTGAATCTCCGCCTCTTTCCTTTCCTGCAAATGTAAGCCGTATCGAAGAAAATGGGAAAAGGCGCAACGATTTAGCCCGTCCAATCGGCTTACGGAGCCTTTGATTTTTTCTCCGTAAAGTCCCTTGGACAGTTCTTTGCTTAAGGGCAAATGCCGGTTCTCCCAAAAGATGGCTTCCAATAGCTTTTCCAAATCCTTTTTGTACTCTTCCTTTTGCCAAAGGCTATGAAGAAGCTGAAAGGATTCCAGCTGAAAATAGGGAAGAACCTCTTCTTCCGAACGGAACAGGGCTTCCTTTTTGCAAAGTTTCGGTAATTCCTTGGAAAGACTGGCCTTTGCCTGGGAAAAGCTTTGCATTTCCTGTATTTCCCGTTCCAGCTTTCGAATCTTAAGCTTGGGGAATAGCCGTAGGACTTCCTGTAAGATCGGAGAAATACCTCCCCTGCCTTTCGGTATTCTTAAGGGGTAAGACAGATACAGCTCTTCCCTGGGGCTTAGAAAGGCGTGATAAAGGTAAAACTCCTGAATATAGCTTTCCTCCCATGCCAGGGGAGACAGGGCACAGTGCTCCTGCCGTAAAAAGCTTTTTTCTTCCTCGGTAAAGAGAGATTTCTTCTTTGGGGGCAGAGGAATCAGCCCTGCATTTAAGCCCAGGAACAAAAAGGCCTTGGGATTATGGAAACGGGAGCGGGTTAAGTCGCCTACCAAGACCTGATCGTTTGTAGCGGGAATCTGCCGCAATTTTTCCAAGGATAAAGCCATATCGAAAAAGGCGGAAAATTCTTTTTTGTTTACCGGAATTTCTCCCAAGCCCTCCTTCATTTTGGAAAGAAGAAGCTGAATCTGGTTAACACTTCTTTCCAAGCTTTGGGATAGGGAGTCCATGCCCTCATCCTTTAGAAAAGTTGCTTCCTCTTCCAGCTTAAAGCGCTCCATAAGCTTTTCCGTAAAGCTTTCCAAGCTTTCAATTCTTTCCTTAAGGCTGTGGCTTCCTTCATTTTCCTCTATAAGTCTGAAAAGAGCTTCCGCTTCCAAAAGACTTTCCTCTTGAAAAAGGCTTGTAAAGGCGGATTTTCCCTTAAGACCTTTGGCTCTTGCTTCATTTTCCAAGGCATCAATCCGGTCCTCTTCCTCCATGTCCCGGTAGGGAAAGGCTCGAAGATAGCGAAAGAAGGAGTCGTAAAGCAGACCCTTCTCCATCACCTCTAGGGCAGAGCGAAGAACCTTACTGAAGGGGGAGTCAAAAAGCTTAATGTCCTCCTCCAAAAAGAGGGGAATGGCGAATTTTCTTCCCTGCTGAAAAAAGGCATCCCGGTACAGCTCCACATCCGGAAGCACCACCCCGATATCCTGATAACGATAGCCCTTTTCCTCCACCAAGTAGCGAATATGGCTGCAGGCCTCCTCCACCTCTTTGGAAATG
>CALHIC010000328.1 GCA_938030845.1 uncultured Oribacterium sp.
AAAAACTCCTTATCTACTCTAAACCCTTTACACTCCCCTGTAGGCTATCTGTGTATTACTCATGATATTACTCTTGATATTACTCTTGATATTACTCTTTGTACCAATCTTTGTCTTACTCTTTATTGTATCAACTATTAATAATTTTATTCAATTATATTGTTCGCAATATTTATGAACAGTATATCGAATCGCCGGAACTTTTGCAAGGAAAAAATGCGCATCCTTCTCCCTTGCCACGATAGTAACATGGAAGAAAAATACGGAGAAAAAAAGCGACAGAGCACCTTCATCGGCTCTGTCGCTTTGCTTAAAAAACAATATTTATTTTTATGCGTCCTTCCAAACTTCCTTAGCGATTTCCTTTACCAACTCCATCTTCGCCCACTGCTCTTCCTCTGTAAGCTTATTTCCAATTTCGCAGGAAGCAAATCCGCACTGAGGACTTAAATACAGTCTCTCTAAAGGAATGTATTTTGCCGCCTCATGGATTCTGGCAATCACATCCTCTTTCTTCTCCAATACCGGAGACTTGGTGGTAATCAGACCTAAAACAACCTTCTTCTCTCCATTTACCTTAACCAAAGACTCGAATCCTCCGGAGCGCTCATCATCAAACTCTAAGAAATAAGCCTGAGGATTTTCCTCTCCAAAAAGCACATCCGCCACAGCGTCATAGGCTCCCTCACAGGCATAGGTGGAATGGAAGTTTCCACGGCAAATGTGGGTATTTACAATCATATCTTTCGGAGCATAGTTAATTACCCGGTTATTAATATCCTTACTGATTACCTGCAATTTGTTCAGCTCTTCCTTCTCGATTCCCAGGAAAAAATGTCCTCTGGGATCCGCAAACATTCCCCAGGTACAATCATCCAGCTGAAGGTTGCGACAACCAGCCTTATACAAGTCATCGATAAACTTTTCATATCCCGCTACGATATCATCTGCCAGTGCTTCCTCGCTCTTATAAATCTTTGCGGTACTTGCGCGGTTTAAGGGGAAAATGAATTGCGCATAAAACTGTGCAGGAGCGGGAATGGTCTGCTTAGCCACAGTAACACTGTCTTCAAACTGCTTTAAGAAACGGAAATGCTCTACAAAAGGATGCTCCTTCTCCAAGGCTACCTTTCCCACCAGATAGGTATCATCAATCATGGCATCCTCTCCGTGGAAGGGTAATCCGGTTTTGGTTTCCTCATGTCCCACACCGGAAAATCCCCACATGAAATCCAAATGCCAGGTGGCTCTACGGAACTCTCCATCCGTAATCACACGATAATCCAATGCCTTCAGCTTAGCAACCAGCTCCGCAATACATTCATCCTCTACCTTTTTCAAGGCCGGATAATCAATCTTTCCCTCATCAAAGGCCTTTCTTGCCTCCTTTAATTTCTCCGGTCTCAAAAAGCTTCCCACATAATCATAACGAAACGGTGTTTTTAATTCGATCATTCTTTCCTCCTTTTCCTTACCACAAGACGAAATATCGCAGACTTTCCATACGATACCGGTTAAAAAAAATCATTCTTCCCTATTGTAGTGGGAAGTCTCTACTTATACAAGAAGACAAAAATCCGGTCCCAAGTCTTCCAAAATTACCCAGTTCTATGCCCTATGTCTTCCAAAATCACCTAGTCCCAAGTCTTCCAAACCTCCGGACAATACCCTATGGTAGCCTGCTTACCATTTCTCACAATGGGTTGCTTTAAGACCATGGGGTGCTCCAAGAGCTTTGCAAACTTATCCTCCTTCGCAAGATAGCGAATCAGCTGATACGCTTCCTGATCCTTGGTTTTTTCATCCAGCATCGCCTCCAGGTCTCCTACTGCGGAAAGCACGGATTGTAATTCTCCCTTACTGATTCCCTTTTCTTTCATATCTACGGCCTGAAACTTAATCCCTCTTT
>CALHIC010000329.1 GCA_938030845.1 uncultured Oribacterium sp.
GGCCTCCGGTTTGCCGATTCCTGAGAATGGGCTTCTTTCTATCGCCTCAATAAGGCGATGAATCTTTTTGATGGTACTTTTATTATTTTGGGCATACCAATAGAGGTAATCTTCCCACGCCTCATCGGACCAGGCTTTAATCATCTTCTTTTACCTCAAGCAAGTCATGGGTTTTAAAATTCTTTTTTCGGAATTGCGCTTCTCCATGGCGTATTTTTTCCATTAAATAAGAATTGGATAGAATTCTAAGGCTTTCCTGCAAGCTGTCATATTCTCTTTTGGATAGTACGACTACGGTATCTTCCGCATCCTTTGCGGTTACAATCAGCGCATCAGCATCTTCATTGACCTGCTTCATGTATTGCTTTAAATTCTGTCTGAAATTGGAATAGGCAACAGCTTCCATAGTTTTTCTCCTTCGGATTGATTGTACAAGATATTGTACGACTAAAGCAAAAGAAAAGCAAGAGGACCTCTTGCTTTTCTTTTCTGTATGCTTAACAAGTATTGTTTGCATAGTATGTAAGTTTTCTTTTATTCTCTTCTTCTACAGTCTCGGTAAGTTTTTTTTATTTCTCTTCTTCAACAGATTCGGTAAGCTTTGCCACCTCCATGTTCTGCGGCAAAATCGCACTTAAAATCAAAGCAACAACAAAGACTACCGCTACGACATTTTCCCCGAATACGGTCTGTACGATGCTGGGGAAGATGTGCCAGATGCTGCTCTCCGTGCTGGAGGTAAAGCCGATTCCTACTGCCAAGGAAAGAGAAGCGATGACGATATTTCTCTGGCTGAAGCCGCAGGAAGCAATCATCTGCATTCCGGAGACTACGATGCTACCGAACATCATAATGGTGCATCCGCCCAAAACGCTCTGGGGAAGGGAAGCAAAGAAATGTCCTACAGGAGGTAAAAGTCCTGCCAAAAGCATAGCTACCGCACCGGTGGCAATGGTGAAACGGTTTACCACCTTGGTCATAGCGATAAGGCCTACGTTCTGGGAGAAGGAGGTTACGGGAGCACAGCCGAAAAGTCCGGAAATGCTGGATCCGAATCCGTCACAAGCCAGAGAACCGGAAATTTCCTTTTCGGTGATTTCTCTGTTTAAGCCGGAGGCTACCATGGCTGTGGTATCTCCGATGGTCTCTGCTGCGGAAACCAGGAAGATGATACAAACGGAAAGGATGGCTCCGATATTAAACTGTGGAGTAAAGGGGAAGAGTCTTGGTAAAGACACAAAGCCGTCAGAGAAAATCAGGCTTAAATCCACCTTGCCCATAAATATGGAAAGAATATATCCCACGATTAAGCCGGCCAATACAGAAAGTTGCTTCATATAGCCCTTTACGAAAATGCTCCAGCCGATGCAGGTAAGTAAAGTTACGGTGGCAATGATTAAGTTTTCTTTGGAACCAAAGTCATCTCCGTAGCCTCCGCCGAAGGAACGAGCACCTACGGTAAAAAGGGAGAAGCCGATGGCGGTTACAACGGTTGCGGCAACGATGGGAGTGATGATTCTCTTCCAATACTTTGCCAAAAGTCCTAAAACACCTTCAAAGCAACCGCCTACGATGACCGCACCGATGACGGTAGGGTAACCGAAGTTTGCGGCAATGGTGGACAGGATGGTCACGAAGGTAAAGCTTACACCCATTACGATAGGAAGCTTAGCGCCAATCTTCCAGACCGGATACAGCTGGATAAAGGTGGCGATACCTGCGGCAAACATCGCGTTTTGTAAGAGCATGGCGATTTCCTGCTGGGTAAGGGCGGGCTGTGCGGCTCCTGCGATAATAGTAATAGGGGCCAGGTTGGATACGAACATGGCTAAGACATGCTGTAAGCCGAAGGGGATGGCCTTTCCGATGGGCACTCTTCCGTCTAGCTTGTAAATGTTCTCCATGCGTGCTACTGACTTTTCTTGACTCATTTTTCCTCCTTCATTTGTTTGAAAAAGAAAAAAAGATTTCTAAAACCCCACCGAAGATGGCTTCATTTTCATCAGCTAAA
>CALHIC010000330.1 GCA_938030845.1 uncultured Oribacterium sp.
CGCTAAGGGTAGAATCGATAAGTTCAATAAGAAGTTTGGAATGCAGCAGCAGTAAGAAGCAGGGCCTCGGCCCTGTTTTTTTATTATTAATGAAGGAAGCTTGGCGTTACACCCTGCGGTATTACTTCGTTAAAAAGGATGCTGCAGGGAAGGTGCAGAGAAAGGCATCCGCTAAATATGAAAAAATCGTGATACTTTCTTGGGAACGATTGTTCAAAGCCCTGTACTTTAGTATAATTCTTCCTATTCCGGAAAGATAATTCGTTTATGTCCCGTTGAAACTTCTGTGTGTTTTGAAAATGCTTGGAGCTAGGAGATTATTTTCAAAATAGAAAAGAAAGAATAGAAATCTTTTTGTATAGCCGGATAGTAAGAGCTTTGGAAAGGAAGAATTTTGGAAAAACAGGTATATAGCGGTATCGGCGGTCAGGCAGTGATCGAAGGCATTATGATGAAGAATAAAGAGGACTATTCCGTTGCGGTAAGGAAGCCGGACGGCAGTATTGACGTGATACAGGGAGAGTATCTGTCATTAACGGACAAATACCCTTTCTTTCGTCTTCCTTTTTTACGGGGAATTTTATCCTTTTACGATTCCATGGCATTGGGGATGAAGTGCCTTAGCCATAGTGCCAGCTTTTATGAAGATGATGAGGGAAGTGAACCGGGAAAGCTGGAGCAGCTTTTGGACAAGCTTTTCGGAGAGAAGGTGGAGCAGGTGCTTTCCGTCCTGGTGATGGTCTTTTCCTTTGCCATGGCTCTGTTTATTTTTGTGGCTTTGCCCACCATTTTGCTAAGCTTTGTGAAGAAATTTCTTCCTATTGAATCGGCTATGGCCTTCTTGGAGGGCTTACTTCGTATTTTGATTTTTGTTTTGTATATCAAGCTGATTTCCCGGGCTAAGGATATTCGCAGGACTTTTGAATACCATGGGGCGGAGCACAAATGCATTAACTGTGTGGAGCATGGGCTGGACTTGACTGTAGACAATGTGATGGCTTCCTCCAAGGAGCATAAGCGTTGCGGTACCAGCTTTATCGTCTATGTGATGATGATTTCCATCTTCCTCTTTATGTTTTTGCATTTTGACAGCCTCTATTTAAAGATACTGTCTCGTCTTCTTTTGATTCCGGTGATTGCGGGCATCAGCTACGAGGTGCTTCGTCTGGTGGGAATGGTGGACAATCCCATTACCCGACTGCTCTTTATTCCCGGTATGTGGATGCAGGGCTTAACCACCAAGGAGCCGGAGCGGGACGAGGTGGAAGTGGCCATTGCGGCGGTGGAGAGGGTCTTTGACTGGAGAGCCTTTCAGAAGAAGGCCTTTCCGGAGAAGCTGATTTCAGAGCAGATGTCTTCGGGGAATGCGAATTCAGAGCAGACGGCTTCTGAAGAAAGGGAAGCATGATGGAAGATTGGATGGCTTCCCGGGAAGCTTTGGGCTTTCCGAAACTTAGGGATGCGAGCCTGCAAAAAATAGAAATAAGGGGGAAGAAGCTCCTTGTGGAAGCAGGGGTAGAAGAAGAGGAGGCGGCATTGGAAGTCCGCCTCCTTTTACAGGAGAGCTTTTCTTTGAATACCGCCGGCTATCTCCTTAGAAAGCAGGAGCCCTTATGCAAGGCAGGCATTGAACAAACGGAAATTTTGCAAAAGCTTCATTCCTTTTATGAAAACTTTGAAAAGCGGAGAAGACGGATTCCCTTGGCGCAAATTCTGGGAAGGCAGAGCTTCTACGGTCTGGATTTTTTTGTCAATGAAGATGTACTGATTCCCCGGGCAGATACGGAGTGTTTAGTGGACTTGGTCTTGGAAGACTATGCAGACTTGGCGAAGCAGGCCGGAAAAACTTATGCGGAAAAGCAAAATTTGGAAAAGCAAAATTCGGAACATGTTTCGAATAAGCATGAGGATAATGTGGAAAATGGAGCAATTTCTTCTTCCTTAAATATTTTGGATCTATGCACCGGAAGCGGTTGTATCGGGATTTCGGTGGCAAAGCATTTGCCCTATCAGGAGCTGCTTTTGGTGGATCTGTCGGAAAAGGCCTTAGCGGTTGCCAAGAAAAATGCGGAAAAGCATTTAGGGGAAAATGTTAGGCTTTTGCAAAGTGACTTGCTGACGGCAGTACAGGGAAAGAAATTTTCCCTACTGCTCTCCAACCCTCCCTATATCGTCAGCAGGGTGATTCCCGGCTTGGAACGGGAGGTCTCGGAGTATGAGCCCAAAATGGCCTTGGATGGGGGAGAGGACGGCCTTTTGTTTTATCGCCGGATTGCCAAGGAGGCAAAGAAGGTGCTCCTTCCCGGTGCGAGGCTTTACCTGGAGATCGGCTACGACCAAGGGGAAAGCGTAAAAGACATTTTCCAAAAAGAAGGCTATGAGGCGGTGGAGGTCTTTCCGGACCTTTCCGGAAATCCCCGAGTAGTTCGGGGGATATTCCCTTCGTAATCAGAGGAAAATGGGAGAATTGGTCGGGAATGATTCGAGTGCTATCGGGATTGTGTATGGATGCAGTGGCTTGTTACTTAATTTCCATAGGGATAAATATGGTTCTTTCTTGACACGATATGCCCAATCTATTAGTATAAGGATTGCGATTTAATCTATAGATTCTTAAAGGAATCTTAAAATTGGTTTCTGGCAAAGCTATAGGCTTGCAAGAGAAAGAGAGGGTAAAATGAGCTACTTAGAGATTGAGAAGGTCATTGGAAGAGAGATTATTGACTCCAGAGGAAATCCTACCGTTGAGGCAGAAGTTACCTTAACTGACGGAACGATTGGAAGAGGTACAGCTCCTTCCGGTGCTTCCACAGGAGAATTCGAAGCATTAGAGTTAAGAGACGGAGATAAGTCTCGTTTCGGCGGAAAGGGTGTTGCTAAGGCTGTTGAGAACATCAACACCATCATCAACGACGTTTTACTGGGAATGGATCCTATGGACATTTATGCTGTAGATCAGGCTATGATCGAGGCTGACGGAACCAAGGACAAGTCCAAGCTGGGTGCTAACGCAATCCTTGCTGTTTCTATCGCAACCTGCAAGGCTGCAGCAAACGCTTTAGACATTCCTCTTTACCGCTTCTTAGGCGGAGCAAACGGAAACCGTCTTCCTGTTCCTATGATGAACATCTTAAACGGTGGAGCACACGCTACCAACTCCGTAGATACTCAGGAGTTCATGATTATGCCGGCAGGCGCTCCTTCCTTCCGTGAGGGACTTCGTTGGTGTACCGAGGTATTCCATGCTTTACAGAAGATCTTAAAGGATGAGGGAAATACCACTGCAGTAGGAGATGAGGGTGGTTTCGCACCAAACTTGGCTTCCGATGAAGATACCATTGAGCACATCTTAAAGGCTATCAAGGCAGCAGGCTACGAGCCCGGTAAGGATTTCGTTCTGG
>CALHIC010000331.1 GCA_938030845.1 uncultured Oribacterium sp.
GGGTATGAGGAAACGGCTTATGATAATATTTTAAACCTCGAGATAGGAACGAAGGAGGAACAGAGCCTGGCAAGGGATGGGCTGAAATCCGGAGAATGGACGCAAATCAAACAATTATCGAAGAACACTTACGGCTTTGTTCCGGTGGTGGATGTAGACCTTAAGAAGCTTGCTGTTTTCGCCATACGGGTAGGCGTGGAGGCCAAAAGAGCGGCAAATATTTTAAATCGAGGGGATGAGATTGTTCTACAGGCCATTATGGCAAGAGGAGAAAGCTATGCCCAAAATTTTGTTTTGGCAGCCTGTACATCCAACAGAAGGGCATGGGAGCATTCCCTGTCCGTTCTTGGCATGCTGACCCTTAAGCTGGTACATAAGATGAATCTTCCCCTTCCGGAATCTGTGGAGTATATGAAGGATTGGTCGGCTGCTTCTGCCATTCTTTTGGGAAGGGAAAAAAAGGACTATAATTTTGATGAGAGCTTTGTACTGGAAAAAGAGGAGATTCTAAGAAGATTTTTAGAGCATATAGAGCTGGGTATTTCTCTGGGGATTGCTGCAACAGGACCTTTTTCCAAAGTACTCCTTTGGGGAGCGGAGAATCAGCTGTTTAGTACAGAGGCAGCAAAAGACTATGTTTTTGAAGCTTTACAGATTGCGAAAAGGCCGGGAGACAGGAAAGCATGGCTGGAGATTTTGGATAAAATCGGCTGGACTGAGGAGGAGATAGTATCCGATGCGGAAAATCTTATTCCTCTCTTAGGGCTGGGAGAAAGCCCCGTGCTGGAGAGATTTGCTCCTATTCTGATTGAGAAGGTTTCCGAAGAGCTTTTGTCTCCGGTATTGATTTCCTGTACCTCGGCAAAGGGAAATAAAGTGAAAAAACTCATCTTAAATTCTGTTTTAAAAAGAGAAAAGCCAAATGCAGAAGAAGACTATGCAGAGTGGCTTTCCCTTTATTTGCAGGATGAGGATAAGAGTATTTCCGGTCTTGCAGAAAAATTGGCTCTGTCCTGGGGGCTAGTGTTGGAACAGGAAGAGAGCACAAAAGAATTACAGGGCTTATGGAGAGAAAGCCCTAAGCTTTGGGAGGTTCCAAGATTTAGCTTGGGAGAGGAAACGGCGGAAAGCTTAACGGACATGGTTACCCTGCTTTCCGATAGAAAGGAGTGTGTAGAAGACCTTCTTTTTGAACAGTTCCTTGCCCTGGCAAATCACATTGCATACAAAAATCCTGAAGAAGCCAAAATGAGTCTTCTGGGAATTCCCAACAGCGATTCCGGCACTTTATGGACGCTGGGGAGATGGGCAAGAGGAATAGAAACCAAGCCGGTGGAGGAAAGTCGGCAAAGGTTTTGGCAGGGGGAGAAAGAAATTGTAAAGATAGAGTATCGGGAACTCTTAACCATGCGAAGAGAGAACCTTTTTCGTACCATGGGACAATGGCCCTGCCTACTCAGCACCCCAAGCTTTGAAGACTTAAGCATTTCCGTAGAGGATTTTCTGGAGCGACTAAGTCTGTACCGGGCGGAAAAATTCTCCTATGTATCGGAGCCGGATTTACAGCTTGCGTTGACACGGTTGGATATGGAGACATTTTCAAAGGAAGATATAAGCAAATGCAAGGAAGATAGAAGTAAATGCACGGAAAAGCTAAAGGACATTGACTTGAAAATTCAGCTTCCCTCCGGAGAATTTTTGCAGGATGAAGAGGGACAGGACATTTTGCTGGGGGAGTTGATTGCAGCTTATTTGCAAGACCCCTATGTAGAGCCGGTGTTTTTCCCGGGAGAAACGCCCTATTGGAAGGTGGAATTGAAAATGCCGGAAAGCCTTAAGGCACTACCTTATAGACTGTCTTACAGTCATAACGCGCTGTTTTCGATTTTTCCGAATTGGGGAGATTATTCCCTTACGGCGGTGCATAGGGATTTTGAAGTTTATCATGGACAAGGCATCATTTTGCGACAGCTGGCAAGAAGGAGGAAGCCCTTAAGTAAAGGGGCGCTGATGAACTGGATTGCGGTATTTGGGAAGCTCAGTGATGAAAATGCGGAGGATGCGCTAAAGGCAAACCAAGAAGCCTGGGAAAGAGGGCTTTTGCTTCCCGGACTGGCAGATATTTCCTACCTGGACTGGAGTGGCGGAGAACTGTCCAACCTGGCAAATCTTGCTGCTGCGATGGACTTTATGGCAAATGAGGGGATGCTGAGTTTGCTGTGGAGGGCAGCCTGCGACATACTGGAGCAGTCCTTAAAGATGCCCAGAATCCTGGCCGGAACTGCGGAGCTTGTAAAGTTTTTAAGAGATTATCTGGATGAGGTGATTTTTGCGGTAGAAAAAAAGCTTGCCCCGAAAGAAGCACTGGAAATGAAGCCCATCCGCATTTTGGCAGGGAAAAGCGGCTCCTCCAAGGCGGTATCTTATGCAAAAGAAATCCTTGAGAAATTGGTTTCCATGGAGACAGAGCAGATACAGAGTGCTAAAAACGCAGGATTAAGAGAGAACTCCGGCCGAAAAGATCATGCGGCTTTAAATGAAGATATAAGCTTAATCAATGATAAAGGCTTACGAGAGAATCAAGGAAATATAAAGAACACATCAAAAAGCAATATAATATCTTCCGTGGAGACACCTGCTGATTTTGAGAAAGTATGGCTTCCTTTACCGGAAGGAAAAGAACTCATGGAAGACCATGCTACTTTTCGGATAAAGGCCATAGAACTAAGAAAAAAGGAAAAAGTTTTTCAATTCGACCTAGATTTGCCGGAGGATTCGGACTGTTCCTATCAGGTGGTCATTTCCGGATGGTTGTATGGACTAGCTCACGAGGGGCAGGTTTCAGGGAAGAAGGTAGACCGTAGGGGAGACCGAAAAGGTAAAATGGTAGAAGAGGAAAATGAAGTATGGCTTCATTATGACAGTGCTCAGGAAAAGATTGTAGTTAGCGAATTTAGAAACTGGCGAGGAGGAAATAAATCTCCCCTGGAAGGCGAAGCTACGCCCTATTCCAAACTGTTTTTAAGCTTTGTAGTAGCACTTTTGGCTCAGGATGGAGATAGCATCTACGGGGCAAAGAGTCTGTTTAAAGAATTGGTCCAAGCTGGGACATTATCTTTAAAGATAGTGAGAGAAATTACAAGACTGCTCTTAAGCTATGAAGAAATCAGTCCTGCAAAGCTTGTACGCATCGTGGAAAAGGAGAGTGAGCTTCTAAGTATTTGCTGGGTCATGCTTTGGGAATGTATAAAAAATGCGGGAGCGAAAACAGCGGAAACAGGAAAACCGCCTGTCTGGATCAACAG
>CALHIC010000332.1 GCA_938030845.1 uncultured Oribacterium sp.
CGCCCCTCTTTCAGACCTATATTGCATACAACATCCTTGTTCTTTGTCAAACCGACATTCAAACCGACATTCAAACCGACATTTTAATGTCGCTTACTTGTCTTGATTAATCCATAAATCTCGCAGAAAGCTGGTGGATTTTTTGAAAGGACAGGTTATTTACCATTTAGCTTCATAATTACCCACTGACCTAATTTTGTTGAACCCTCATATCGAATAAGTCCTGCTTTCCTCATTTTATTTAAATGATAACGTACCATCAACAGTAAGGTTTAATTTTTCTGCCATTTCGTTCGCGCTAATGTGAGGATTTTCAGCAATTATTTTAATTATTTCTTTCTGTTTCATGGTAGTTTTGGTAGTAGTTTTCGTGATAGGGCAGGGCAATATAGTATTCGCATCAACAAACAATTTCGGCTGTGCTTTAGCTTTCATCTTGCAGAAGCTAGAAACGTTGAGATTGTGGATTACCACTAAAAAAGGAGAAGTTATGGAATTAAATTTTATTGAGCCACCAAGCATTGGTGAAATCCTTCGAGAAGAATTTATGGAGCCGATGGAACTAAGCGCATATAGCATTGCACAAGCAATTCATGTTCCTGTTTCCAGAATCCAAGACATCCTGCATAATAGACGAAAAATCACGATTGATACCTCTCTCCGACTCGCGAAGTTATTCGGTGTTTCGGATGAATATTTCATCAATATGCAGAATGACATTGATATTCGAATGCAGAAAAGAAAGCTGGATCTCGAACTACAGCAAATTAAAACAATACAATATGCATAATGGTACTATAAAAGAGAATTGTAGCAAGAATGTAGCAGGCTCAGATTACTTCTCTTTCTGCCCCATATTGCATACAACATAATTTTTTATATTTACAGCTTCTTTTATTAGGAGGGAGTGTCGCAAGCCTGCGGTACTCCCTTGTTCTTTTCATTCTCTACCTTTATAATAGAGAAAAACATTTTATAAAAATGTGCATTTACACAAAAATATAAAATAGGAGAAACCTATGGAAGTGCAAAGACCTAGATATCTAAAGCGTTTAATCGATAAAAAGGATAATGGAAGGGTAAAAATCATCACCGGCCTTCGGCGATGCGGAAAATCATACCTGCTATTTACGCTATATAAAAAATATTTGCTTAGTCTTGGAATCAAAGAGGAGCAAATCATTACCATGGCTTTGGATGAGCTTCGCAACATGCAGTATAGAAATCCCCTTACACTGGATTCTTACCTTCGGGAGCGCATGCAACCGGAACAAAACTACTATATCTTTATTGACGAGATTCAATTTGTGGAAGAAGTAGAGAATCCTTATATCAAAAACAGTGAAAATAAAATTGGCTTTGTAGACCTAGTTTTAGGCCTAATGAAGCTTCCCAATGCGGATATTTACATTACCGGCAGCAATTCAAAGATGCTGTCTTCCGATGTACTGACGCAGTTTCGGGACAGAGGGGATGAAATTCGGGTATATCCCTTTTCCTTTGCAGAGTTTTCCTCCTGCTATGAGGGAAATCCCAGACTGGCTTTTGAAGAATATTGTCTATATGGCGGGATGCCAACCGTCCTTAGCAGGAAAACGCCGGAAGAAAAAAGCGAATATCTGAAAAATCTCTTTCAGAATACCTATATTAAGGATGTGATGGAGAGGAATCGTATTGGCAAAGAAGCCTTTATCCTGGAAGATTTACTGGATATCGTTTCCTCTTCCATTGGCTCCCTTACCAATCCGAGAAAGCTGGAAAATACCTTTCAATCGGAAAAAAATATCAAAATCTCTCAGCTAACCATCAGCACTTATTTGGATTATTTTATTGATGCCTTTTTGATGGAAAAAGCCAGAAGATTTGATGTGAAAGGGAAAAAATACATCTCCTCACCCTACAAATATTATTTTTCCGACACCGGTCTCAGAAACGCCAGACTGAATTTTAGACAAAACGAAATGACGCACATTATGGAAAATGTCATTTACAACGAACTCCGTATGCGCGGCCTAAATGTGGATGTGGGCGTTGTAGAGCAAAATTATAAAAATGAAGAGGGCAAAAGAGCACGGAAAAATCTGGAAATTGATTTTATAGTGAATAGAGGAAGCAATAAATATTATATTCAGTCAGCCTTACATGTAGACAGCCCGGAGAAAAGAGCACAGGAAACCGCCTCCTTAAAGCAGTCCGGGGACTTCTTTAGGAAAATAGTTATTGTAAAAGACTACATTCTCCCAAAGCATGATGAAGACGGGATTCTTTATCTTGGCGTAGAACAGTTTTTGCTGGATGAGGGCGCTATAGATTTGTAGAAAGCATACGAACTGAAGGACTGTAACAATCAATGAATTGAAGTGAGAGATGCAGTATAGGTGTGAAAGAGAGCAATCCGATTCCACCAAAACTTACCGAAAGTCTGCGAAGTGAAGGACTATATAAACAATGAATAGAAGCGACAGATGCAGTATAGGCATGAAAGAGGGCAATCTGAGCCCGCCGGTACTTGCGA
>CALHIC010000333.1 GCA_938030845.1 uncultured Oribacterium sp.
CTCGATAATAGGAAGGGCTGTTAAGGATCCTCCTCCTAATTCAGGAGACAGCTTTGCCGCTCTTTCCAGCAATCTGGAGTGTAAGTAGAATACGTCTCCGGGATAAGCTTCTCTTCCTGGCGGTCTACGAATCAGAAGGGAAATTGCACGGTATGCCACCGCATGCTTACTTAAATCATCATAGATGATCAGGACATGCTTTCCCTGATTCATAAAGTACTCACCCATAGCACATCCTGCATAAGGTGCGATGTACTGCAAGGGGCTCGGCTCGGAAGCGGTTGCCGCAACAACGATGGAGTAATCCATAGCGCCGGCTTCCTTTAATTCATTTACCAATGCGGTAACAGTGGATCTCTTCTGTCCGATTGCTACATAGATGCAGATAACATCCTTACCCTTTTGGTTAATGATGGTATCAATAGCAATGGTGGTTTTACCGGTCTGTCTGTCACCGATAATCAACTCTCTTTGTCCTCTTCCGATAGGAATCATGGAGTCAATCGCCTTGATTCCTGTCTGTAAAGGCTCTTTAACCGGCTGTCTCTTGATGATGCCGGGTGCAGGGCTTTCCACTGCACGGAACTCTGTACTCTCAATGGGACCGATACCGTCAATAGGCTGTCCAATCGCATTTACTACTCGTCCGATTAATTGTTCTCCTACAGGAACAGATACTACTCTACCTGTACGCTTTACGCTCTGCCCTTCTCTGATTCCTACGTCGGAACCGAAAAGTACCGCAGAAACACTTGTTTCTTCAAGGTTTTGAGCCATACCGAAAGTGCCGTCCTCGAACTCTAAAAGCTCTCCGGACATACAATTTGTCAGACCGGAAACTCTGGCAATACCGTCACCTACGGTGAGTACGGTGCCTGTTTCATTCTGAACAATGGCATTTTGGTAATATTTAATCTGGCTTCGAATGACCTCGGAAATTTTTTCTGGTTTTAATTCCATTCTATGCCCATCCTTTTTACAAGACTACTTCATTAACAGTTTTACGAATCTCTTTCAATCGAGCAGAAACCGTACCGTCTAAGGTCTTTCCTGCTACTTCCACCTTCAATCCGCCCAATACCTTGGGATCGATTTTCTCGGAGAGAATAATGGTTTTTGCACAAAGCTTTTGCAACTTTTCGATTAAAGCCGACTTTTGTTCCTCTTGTAAAGGCACCGCACTGGTGACCAGAGCTTCTGCAATCCCCTGATCCTCCTGATACAGTGCTTTGTAGGTCTTGTAGCTCTCTTTAAAGCCTCTTACCAGACCCTTTTCCAAAAGCAGCTTCAAAAAATTCAATAAATAAGGCTGCAGTTCTGTTGCAAAGGCTTGATCCAAAAGAGACAATCTCTCCTTCTTAGGAATGGAAGGCTCTGCCAGAAGAGAATAATAGTCCGGATTTTCCTCCAGGAGTGTTTTTACACAACTCATCTCTTCTAAGATTTCTTTTTCCAGATG
>CALHIC010000334.1 GCA_938030845.1 uncultured Oribacterium sp.
GCGAGTGCGTGCCCCAATTCAGACCTATATTGCTTAGAAAATCTTTTTTTGATTTTTTACAGTTTCTTATAGCCTTCCACGATCGTTCCGCCCCCGAGAACTAAGTCTCCGTCATAAAGAACCACGGCCTGACCTTTGGTTACGGCTCTTTCTTTTTCCGGAAAGTGTAGGAAGACGTCGCCGTTTTCCCGGACAGAGACGATTGCGGGAACAGCCTTTCCGTTATAGCGGGTTTTGGCTTCTACGGTCCTTTCTTCCGTTGGGGGAAGGCTGATCCAGTTAAAATCATTGGCCAATAGACCTTCAAAGTAAATCCCTTCTTTGTCAGAGAGAATCACTTGATTTTTTTCGATGTTTTTTCCGGAAACATACATGGGCTTTTTCAAGGAAAGCCCCAAGCCCTTTCTTTGACCGATAGTGTAACGGATAGTACCTCTATGTTCTCCCAGCTTTTTTCCGTTTTCGTCCACAAAGTCTCCGCTGGGATAAGGCTTTCCCCGGAACTTTTCCAGAAAATCTCCATAATCTCCATTGGTCACAAAGCAAATATCCTGAGAATCCGGTTTATCGGAATTGATAAAGCCGTATTTGTCCGCAATTTCCCGGACTTCTTCTTTAGAGGAGTATTCTCCCAAGGGGAAGAGGGTATGGGCCAGCTGTTCCTGACTTAAGAAATAGAGTACATAGCTTTGATCCTTTTTCTCGTCTTTTGCCTTCTTCAGAAGATAGCGTCCGCTGCTTTCATCCTTTTCGATTCTGGCATAGTGACCGGTAACAATATAAGAGCAGGAGAGTTCCTCCGCCCTTTGGTAAAGCTTATCGTGCTTCATAAAACGATTGCATCGAATACAGGGGTTGGGGGTTCCGCCATTTTCATAGGTCTCCACAAAGGGAAGAATGACTTTCTTTTGAAAATCGTCCTTGAAATTCAAAACATAAAAGGGCATGGAAAGGATAGAGGCCACCTGTCTGGCGTCCTCCACATCCTCTAAAGTACAGCAGGTTCTGCTTCGGCAGGCCTGTCCGGTTTCACTATCGTATAATTTCATGGTGATGCCGATACAATCATATCCTCTTTCCTGCATAAGCGCTGCGGCAACAGAGCTGTCCACACCGCCACTCATGGCGATTAAAGCTTTTTCCATGCTAAACTCCTTTTGCAAAGTATTATGTTTTATTAGTGTAACATAGGAGAAAATGCCTTGCAAAGCCAGGGAAAAGAGTTTATGAAAAAATAAGAGGTAGAGATAGAATTTTTGAAAAACAGTCTATGATGGATACAGGCTTATAAAAATTCTTAAAAAAACTCCTATAAAAATTAAGCTAATTTAACGGAAAAAGCCTTTGTATATCTGCTTTGCCTATGCTAAAATTTACAGCAGTATGCATTATTTTAAGAGGGGAGAAAAACCATGAAAGGTATTATTCTTGCAGGAGGTTCCGGCACCAGATTATATCCGCTGACAAGGGTGACTTCTAAGCAATTGCTTCCGATATATGACAAGCCGATGATTTACTATCCTTTGTCCGTTTTGATGGATGCGGGGATTCGGGATATTTTGATTATTTCCACACCTACAGACACACCCAGATTTCAGGAGCTCTTAGGGGATGGAGAGGCTTTCGGTTTAAACTTACAGTATGCGGTACAGCCCTCTCCGGACGGATTGGCGCAAGCCTTTTTAATCGGGGAAGA
>CALHIC010000335.1 GCA_938030845.1 uncultured Oribacterium sp.
TGCCTTGGCAGCTCGTTGTTTTCTTTTGATTTCCTTTGCAGGAAAGATGACTGCTTTCAACAACGCAGGGGCAGACGGAATTGCCACCGCAACTCCTCTTGCGATTTTAAAAACAACTCCGGATGCCAGCATGAATCTGATGGATATGTTTGTGGGAAGAATTCCGGGAACCATCGGAGAGGTATCTAAGATTTGTCTTTTGATCGGTGCTTTATACCTGATTGTTCGGAAGGTTATTTCTCCGAAAATGCCTTTGATTTATATCGGAACCGTAGCGCTGTTTACCCTGATCTTCTCCGGAAGAGGATTTGATATGCATTATCTGGCTTCCGAAATCTTAGGAGGCGGACTGATTTTCGGTGCCTTCTTTATGCTGACAGACTATGTATCTTCTCCCATTACCCCCAACGGACAGATTGTCTTTGCGGTGCTTGTGGGAATTTTAACCGGACTCTTCCGTCTTTTCGGCGGTTCTGCAGAGGGAGTTTCCTATGCGATTATTTTGAGCAATATTTTGGTACCGACGATCAATAACATGACGATACCGAAGGCATTTGGCAGGGAGGGAAAGTAAGATGAAAAAAGATTCCTTTATGAAAGACGCCTTAGTGCTTACTGCCATTACCTTAATCTCCGGACTGCTTTTAGGCGTGGTATACGGAATGACGAAGGATACCATTGCCAATGCCATTAAAGAAGCAACCAACAAAGCCTACAAGGTGGTTTTGGATGCTGCGGATTATGACAGTGAGGAACTGAAGGATACTTTACAGAAGGCTACCGAAGAAGGAACTTTGGCAACGGATAACGGCGGCGCAGAGCTGACGGATGCTATTGTGGCTAAGGATGCTTCAGGGGAAACTGTAGGATATGTGCTGAAGGGACATGCAGCAGGCTACGGCGGTCCCGTTGTAGTGGTTGTAGGTGTGGATAAAGACTTAAAGGTTACCGGAATTTCTTTCCCGGAAACCTTACCGGAGACGGCAGGTCTTGGACAAAAAGCAACTCTTCCCGAGTTCTACGAGCAGTTTGCCGGAAAAACCACAAAGATTGCCGTGAAAAAAGGCGGCGGTGCAGGAGAGAATGAAATCGATGCGATTTCCGGTGCCACCATTACCAGTACTGCGGTAACCAATACGGTAAATGCATCTACGGAATTTGTGGAAAATTACGTTTTAAAGTAGGAGGGGGAAATGAATAAATACATAGAAAGATTATATAACGGTATTATCAAAGAAAACCCTACCTTCATTATCATGCTGGGAATGTGTCCTACCTTGGCAACCACCACCAGTGCGATAAACGGATTGGGAATGGGATTGTCCACCACAGCGGTATTAATGTTTTCCAATATGCTGATTTCCGCCCTTCGTAAAACTATTCCGGAGCGTATGCGTCTTCCGGGAGAAATCGTGGTAGTAGCATCTTTGGTTACCATTGTTCAGCTTATGATTCAGGCCTATGTACCGGCTTTATATGAGGCTTTGGGAATTTATATTCCTTTGATTGTAGTTAACTGTATCATTTTAGGAAGAGCGGAGTCCTATGCTTTATTTAACGGCCCGGCCTTATCCTTCTTTGACGGTCTGGGCATGGGTATCGGCTTCACTTTGGCCTTAACCGTTATCGGATCCGTAAGAGAGTTAATCGGCGCAGGCACCATCTTTAACTTCAGACTGATTCCGGAGGCTTACAG
>CALHIC010000336.1 GCA_938030845.1 uncultured Oribacterium sp.
CGGAATACGGCGCAATTTCAACATAGTTGGAAAGCCATACGAAATATCATCACTTGGAAAGAAAGAGTACAACATTATTTTGCTCGGAATATGCTTCTTTTGTTTTTTTGCTTTCTTTTCGGTGGCGGTTTAATGCTCCTTACCGATGAAGGTACTCTTCCCCGCAGTGAATTTATAGATGCACTTATGACGCTCCTTGCCAGGCTGGGAATTTTTCTTGTAGCACTCCAGATTCTCAGTGTCCTACTGTATAGCTTGATTGGTCCCGGTTGGGAAGCAAAGCAAAGAACTAAACTTCGCAGTCTTTATGAGCGGGAAATTCTTGCACCAATTCTGCAAGTCCTTTATCCTTCAGCGCAAATCGACACTGAACATGACATGTCCCCGAATCATGTAAATGAAGTAGTCCCTTCTGCAGATTACTATATCCAATCCGGAATACTGGAGCTTAATGATGAAAGAAATCTCCAAACAGTGGATTTATATGCATACAGCATCACAAAAGGAAAAGACAGTCAGGATGTTACCTACTTTCTCGGACAAGTCTACTCCATAAAGAACACGTTCTCTCTTAAAGGAGAATTGCGAATTGTTCCGACAGAGCATTTCCTTCTCTTTGAAAACCAAGGGTATTATCCCGGCACCATGCAAGGCGGCAAAAAAATCGATGTAGAAGATATACAGCATAACGAACACTACAACATTTATTGTACGGACGAACAATCTGCAAGAAAATTCTTAAGCCCCACTGTTATCGAATGGTTTAACAGCATGTGTTCACGTTGCAAGCTTTCCTTTTACAGTAACGAGTCTCGGATTTATTTTGCAAATTATAACGACCGGTATTCCTTCGCCGTGCCGAAAGACAAGAAAAGTCTCAAGGCATGGCGGATAGAAGACGCGGCAATAAAGCTGAAATATGCCTTATATTTCGCAAACGAAGTGACGGAGATGCTCCATAAGAACGAAGGATTTTCATAAGACTCCGCTTTTCTTTGCATAGAATTTCTTTCTTTGAATAGAAACTCTCTCTTTGAATAAAATCTCTTATTTTGCTTTACCGAATTTTACCTTGGGAACAAGGAAGTACAAAGGAATGATATTCAGTACAAATGTTGTGATAAAGAGCAGCATATCCTTTAGCTGAATTCCATTTCCGGACAAGATCGCATTCATCATATTCGTGTAATAATAGCCCGGGAAAATCCTTTGTACTTTGGCAACAAGGGAAATAAATCCGCTTTCCGCTCCGAAGCTTGCGAAGGGCATAATGGTCAAAGCTGCCAGAATAATGACCGGAAATCCCACTGTATCGATGAGTTTGGCATCCAATCTCACACCAAGTACAAAGCCGATAATGCTGAAGTAACTGCCCATGACAGTCAATAAGAAAAACTGAATGCCCAGCTTTCCGTTAATCGGAAATTTGGCAAATACTGCCGCAGCGCCTAAAACCACAACAAAAATCAAGGTATTTAACACGATTTGTACTAAGGTTTGGCTCAAAAGATAATTTTTTATGCTGTAGTTGGAAAATCGGGATTCAAAGGAATAAAAACCGATGTCGGAGGAAATTCTTTTGCTAAAGGTTGCCAGACTGTTTCCGATGATACCGATAAACACGGCAATCCCCAGCATAATATTCGGTAGCATATCCGCCTGAATATTGTATAAGAACATATACCAGGCCAGTGGAAGAAGAATCGTAAATAAGACAAATCTTCTGTTTCGTAACACCTGCTTTAATTGAATCATGCTAATCATTTTTAGGCCTCCTTTTCAACCTTTTCTCTATAAAACTCTTCAATCGTTTTTCCCTGCCGGTGAATCTCTTCTACGGATTCAGCTGCTGCAATTCGTCCATTCTTTAAGATCATCACCTTCGTAAAGAAGTGATCGATCTGGTTAAAATCATGGGTAACAATCACGGAAGTATATTTTTCCTTCTCTAGAAGCTTCCAAAACCGGTCTACGGATTCTAAGTCCATTCCGGTTGTTGGCTCATCCAGAAAAATCAGCTTCGGAGAATTTAAAATGCTGAGCAGTAAGGAAAGTCTTCTCTTTTGCCCGCCGGAAAGACCGCCCACATATTGCTTTTTAAAATCCTGCAAGGAAACTTTTTCCAAGGCTTTATCCACATCTATTGCAATTCGATTCATCGCACTTTTCAGCTGTACCAAATCCGAAACCGTCAAATCTTCTATCAAAATATCGCCCTGGGGCATCATACCGATTTCTGTCTGATAATCCAGTGCCGTCCTCACAGTACCGGAATTTGCCTCCAGCTGACCGGCAATGATTTTCATCAGCGTACTCTTTCCCGCTCCATTATTCCCCAGCAAAGCGACCTTCTCACCTTCCTCTATGGAGAAGGAAACGCCTTTTAATACCTCTTTATTTTTAAAGGATTTCTTGATTTCATCTACACTAAACATCTCAGTGAACCTCCCTTTCTTTTTTGTTTACGAGGCTCATTATAGAACGTATGCCGGAAGAGAAAATAAGCTTGTCGCGAACGGTACTTATTTTGTCGCGAACGGTAATTTTCCGGAAAAAAACAGACTGAAAGAGGATCGTATAGCAGCAAAAAAAGTTTTTTGAAAGGAGTATCCCCTAAAAGAATGCACAAAAATAGACCTTAGGAAAAATCCCAAGGTCTATTTGCAAAACTGAATGGTTTGAGAAAAAAGATGATTGGCGCTACGGGTACTGATGAGGGATTTCGGGTATTTTTCCAAAATCGTATGCACGTTATAAAGACCAAGTCCTCTGCCTTCTCCCTTAGAGGAATACCCCTTATCGAAAATAGGAGAGAGCTCCAGTTTTTCCGCCTTTGTGCTGTTTTCCACCACCAAAATGAGCATTCTCTCCTCACGAATCAAGGCGATGGCGATTTTCGGATCTTCAGCAGTAAGACATCCCTCTATTGCATTGTCACAAAGAATAGAAAGAATCTTGATGAAATCCAGCAGCTCGATTTGAAAATCATAAATCTCTTCTTCTATCTCCACAGAAGTCTCTATCCCCTTACTCTGGGCCTCCAGGAGCTTCGCGGATAAGATACTTTTTACCGCATCATTTTCAATCCGGCTTAATTTTGCAAGGTCAAATTTACTGCTATAAAAGGGCTTTCCGCTATCTTTTAGAACCGTATTATAAATGTTTTGAATGCTGTCAAAGTCTTTCCGCTCAATTCCCAGCTTCAGGCTGGTTAAAATATTCATATAGTCATGGCGAAAACTGCGAATTTCTCCGTATAACTCCTCCACATGATGACTGTATTCGGAAAGTGCCTTTAGCTCACTATCCTTTTGCTCCAGCACTTCCGCTTCCAGTCTTTCCTTGGAAACGGCATTGATATATAAAAGCACCACGAAAAAGATAATGATATAGAGATTATTCAGCTGTCCCCGAAGGCTGTCCGCCCAAGAAAAGCTTTCACGCAGCATCAAAAAGGCTGTAATCAAAACAGTGTAAACCATCATCGAGAGATTGATTGGCAGTAAAAAGCGGCGAAAAAAACCACGCGCAAAGCCTGCCTTTAGCTCCTGAAAATTGATTTTCAGGGATTTTATAATAACAAGATAGAGGGGGAAAACCAGAAGTTCAATCAGAAGATCATATCCGCCGATACTCGCCTCATTATAAACGGAAATGCCAAAGAACGGAAAAACATAGAAGGCCAGCAGCCTTCCCAGCAGACTTTCTAAAACAATAGGATAAAGGCCGTAAAAAAGCTTCAGTCCTCCGTCTTTCTCCCGATTTCGATAGAAACTATACAGCACGAAGCTCACAAAATACCCGAAGAAAGCAAGAGGCGGAAAAAAGAAAAACAGCAGCTCAAAAAGAACCGGAACAAGGAGAAAAGACCAAAGAGGCATATTTTCATCGCTAATCTGACGATAGAATAGCATCACATTGACGATTTTCACATATTCAATTGTCAGATTGATCATAGATTCCATACATTCTCCTCTCTGAAAATATTTTACTGCTTCATCGACTTCATCCGTTCCAAAAGTCCTCTATACTTCATACGGGAAATCAGACAGCTCTCCTGATTCTCGAATATCGCCATTTTCTCCTCCTTATCAATCTTCACAATATTTTCCGGATTGACCACAAAGGAGCGGTGGCATTGGTACAGTCTGGAATCCGCCTTTTCCAGGTCGGAAAGCCCTGCATAGAACTCGATTCTTTCCTCCTTGGTATGTAAAATCACCTTATGAACGGTAGGCGAAGACTCAAAATACAAAATTTTATGAAAAGGAACCTGCACTCTGGCCATGGCCGTTTCAAAACTGAAAGAATCCTCCGATACAGTAGCGCCAAGTTTTTCCAATGTGTACTCAATAGCCGACTCCACACGCTCGGAAAAATGTTCCTCATCTAAAGCTTTGTCAATAAAGTCCAATGCCGAAACCTTATAGCGAAAGGTAATCGGCATAAACTCCGAATGGGTTGTCACAAATACAATAGTGGCATTGGGATCCCTGCTTCGAATTTCTTTCGCAATATCCAGCCCCTTCTTTTCCTCTCCTCTAATCTCAATATCCAAAAAGAAAAGCTGATGGGAACCTCTTTCCGTAATCGCAGTAAGAAGCTGCCCGGCATTTCCAAAGATTTCCGGTGCCTTACAAGATAAGCTCTTCCTACTAATCAGCTCCTTAATCACCTTTTCAATGCGGGATTGTTGTATTCTTTCATCCTCTAAAATAAAGATTTTCAGCAAGTCTCTCACTCCTATTAAAAACTTTCGTAGTCAAAAAATCCGCTATTTCCCTCAAGCTGCCTCTAAACTCTACAAAAATAATCGGTTTATTTTACCATGCTTTACCTGAAATAGAGTCAATTTTTTCATTTTATACTATGCACTATATTTCTTTCGTCCCCATCATAAAAATGTTATACTATTTCCGTTAATAGACATTAAATGTCATAAGCTTCACTTGCTTACAGTACTGCTTAAGAAAAACACTCTATAGGAAAGGAGAAAGAAGAAGTGGATTCTTTTCGATTTGCATTATCTTTCGCTCTTATTGTATGCCTTTCTTTTCTCCTTACCTTTTATATTTATTTTCGGCTTTTATACGGCGTAATAAGAAAGCGGGAAGTCCCTCAGTGGATTTATAAATTCGGGCAGGCTTTTCAGGGAAGAGTGCATGTGGAGTATGAAAATGCAACGACCTCCGCAGCTCTTCGAGATGCCAACATTTTCCTTTTTTTCTGGCTTCTTTCCAATGTTCTAAGCTTTGCTTTTTTGTATTACAAAAGCGGAAACTACTATGCAGCTGTCTATCAATGTTTTAAGCTACAGTTCCTTATCCTGCTTTTAGCCATGATGCTTCATTCCCTCTTTCAGTTTTTTAGAATGACTTTTCATTCTTCCAGGGAAGCCCGTCGTTGGTATTCCACAACCAATGCACTTTCTTGGGTAGCCTTCTTATCCGGCTTCCTTTTGGCTTCCTTTGTCTCTACCATGGGGTTTCCGGAAAGCCCTCTAACCACACAAATTGACGGAACGAAACTGATTGTCGGCAGCACAAAGGCCTCTTCGCTTATCGATGCAGGATTTTCTTTTACAGGGAAAAGCGCTGAAAGTACAATCACCAACAAAAGAAATGACCCCTTTTATTACGGTGAATATCTGGAAATTACAAAGGACGGAAAATCACGGATATTTTCTCTTTAAAACCCGCTAACTATAAAGAATTTCAGAATGAGAGCTATTATGTTTTGACTATGCAAACAAAAGACTATGCATTATGGAAAAACTATAGTCTTTATGCATATTTTGATACAAATGGCGTTGTATTCTACTACGGAATCCGCGCTCAACAATCGATTTGGGAATGATTCTATCAGTAAAGGATAATGAAAATGAACTTGTTTAGCTTTGAATTCTTTTTCGGACTTATGGTTGGCCTCTCTTTTCTCCTTACCTTTTATATTTATTTGCGACTCCTTATCGGCGTAATAAGAAAGCGGGAAGTCCCGCAGTGGATTTATAAATTCGGCCAGGCTTTTCAGGGAAGAGTGCATATTGAATATGAAAATGCAACGAATTCCGCAGCTCTTCGGGATGCCAACTTATTTCTCTTTCTTTGGCTTTTGGTCAATGTTTTGACCTTTGCTTTTCTATACCATAAGAACGGAGACGCTCATGCCGCTCTCTATCAATGCATGAAAATGCCATTTGCTACGATAATCGTGGCTTTAATAGTCCACCCAATCTTGCTCCTTCTTAGAATGCAGTTCAGTTCTTCCGAAGACGCTTATCATATCTACTCCACTACCAATGCAGTCCGTGGAGCAGCCTTTTTTTCCGTCTTCCTTCTGGCTCTTTACGTCAATATGTAGAACTTCCGTAAAAACCCGTGGAACATAGCGGAATCAGAAGTAAGCAATCGTATTGGCTATGCTTACAAACCGTCGACTATTCGTTATGGAAAAGCTATCCTTCGGCATAACTTTTCATGCAGATTATTCTCTTACCAACTACGGAATTCGCACTCAAGGAAAATGCATTACTATCCTACTTCAGCCAATATAAAGGGAAGCATAACTCCTCCAAGAATCATCCAAGCGGCAAGATTAATGCCTAAGATGGCGAAGAAAAACATAGCTATAGAATTCCCTTTTCGAATCTGTACGGTAAAGTTGCTCAAATCCACAGGCTGTTTGAAGAGAAGATTTCCGATAGACGCCTCCAGCCTGTCTCTCACGCTGCTTTCTCCATCTAAAGAAAGGGTATAATTTCCCTCTTCTTCTACCTGAAAATGATAAAGCTCCATTCTTCCTTTATCAAAGCCAGTGACTGACATATGCATAAGACTGGGAGAAAGGTACAGCTTTTCCCCGGTCTCTGCTCTACTTAACTGAAAGCCGATATTTCCGATAGGAGTTTTTTTGAAACGCCTTCCGCTAAGCCAAAGTCCGTAATTTCCCTGGGGAAGATAAACGTTTCCCTCTTCCTCTGTACAGGGCATTTCAAAGAATAGCTCTGCCTTCGCAAAACGAATCGTTTTTCTAATGCTGAAAATCAATAATGCAATTCCCATGGGAATCAATAAAAAACATAAATTTCTCATTTTATCTCTCTTCCTAAAATGCTATCTTTACTGTCTTTCTTTAAGAATACATAATATCTTTGCTTGAGAACGGCATAATGTCTTTGTTTAAGAACGCATAAATAATATAAACGTCAATCCCAAGATAACACAAATTGCAGTGATTATCGACAAAATTTTCCCTCTGTTCCAATATCGCACCGTAATATACAGACCATCCAATATATCAAAGCCGGGAATCCACTGGAGAATAAAATGCAAGATACATTGTCCTACTTTCCATCCCTTTTGCTTTCTGCTCAGTATAATCAGGCAAATGGCATAGCTAAGTCCGGCTAAGCCTGCCATAAAAGACATGCCGAGGAAAAACGGTGCTACTACCAAGCTCATAGCGAAGAAAAAAGGAGCAATAAACAGGGTGGCCGGTAGTACCAGCAGCACAAAGGAAAGCCCTATTCCTCCAAGTAAGACCACAAGAAAGATGGCCAGCAACATGAGTACGGCAGGCAGAGAACTGTATTTAAAGAAAAGGAAAGCCTTTATGCACTGCTCACTATCCTCTCTTTTAAAGATTTTAAAAGCCTCCACAATCTGAGTGATTAAAAGACCGGTAAACACAAGGGCAAACAGGATATTCAATAAGACATAAAGCTGTAAACTGAATATGGAGCTTGCCGGAAGCAGGAGTATAAAAGCAATCCAAGTATATAATACAAAAATATGAAAGATTCTGAGAATCCACGAAAAATGTTTCATAAGCTCTACCTCTAACTTTCCGATGTCTTAATGATTTCTATTCTCGGTCTGGAAATCTTAGGCATATACTCTCCTACTTAGACAACCTACTACTCTTCCTTTTGTTTTATTATGTTCCTCAACAGATAAAATTTTATTTCCCAAAAAACATCCTAATATTTTCTCTTTCGAAAAGCAATAAAATAAGCCTTCCTTCCGAGAATTAGCATGGACAAAATAGCTGAAAGTGTTAAGCTACTATTAGTTAAATGATGCTAATACCGTGTTACTTGTCATATCATTATCTTATCTCATTATGTTTTATTCCTATAGTTCTGTAGTTCATACGGCATGTACTAAATAGCAGAACCTGAACTACATTGATGAAAAAGTTTAGCGAGGTGAGTGTAATGAAATACAAAGGAATCTATTTTAACTTATTCAGTTTATTCTTGAAAAAACCGATGATAAAAAAATTCGGGAAAGATAAGACGAAAGAGAGCTTGCAAAAAGCACGCATTTTATACCGAGAAATGCTGGAGAGCACAGAAGATATCGGAGAGAAAAACCCTATGGCACACAATATTTATTCCGCCTATGTTTTCCTGGCAGTATGCAGAGCCGGTAACTTTTCGGTAGAGGATTTTAGAGAAATAATCGCTGCATTTATGGATAGCCCCTTCATCAGAAAAGCCATGAGCTCCATAGATTTCAATAAAGAGACGGATATGAAGAAATTTGCCGAAAGAATGCATAAGGCGGAAGAATGGGCGGAGACGCATCCGGAATATCAGGATAAAACCTGGGATTTTCATTTTGATGAAAAACGACATAAGGACGGCTTTTATTATCACTTCACAAGATGCCCCTTGGAAAAATTCGCAAGAGAAAATGGCTATCTTGATTTATTACCCTTGTGCTGTGACATTGACCACATTGCGGTGGAACGAAACAAAGGTGTATTGCATAGAGAACAGACACTGGCAACGGGCGGCACAATCTGCGATTACTGGTTCGTGGGAAATCAAACGAAGAATCCGAGCTAATAATCTAAACAGATAACGGGTTCCACTAGGAGAAATGCCCAAGCGTGATGTGGCACGCTTCGCGAGCGATACTCGTTAAGAACACAATCCTTCATACCTTTGAGCGATTCCAATACAGAAAAAACTATAGAAGGGAGCTAAGATTATATGGGCTTTTATTTGTTCTATTTATTCTTTGCCTTTATCATTTGCCTTGCCTACGGTTTCTCCTTTTATCTTTATCTTCTTTTGGAGCTTTCCGTTAAGCAGAAAAAAGAAGTACCGGATTGGTTTTATCGTATCGGGCAGAGTATGCAGGATCGAATTCATCGTGTGAAATTAGAAAATAGGACAAACTATGATGCGCTGAAGCAGAGTCGTTTTTTCCTTAGGGGAATGCTTCTTTTAACCCTCTTTACCTATCTTTTCTTTCATGCTAAAAGCCATGCTATTTCTTCCGCACTTTTCAATTGCGGAAAAGCACAGTTTGTCATCTGCTTTGTAATGAGTGAACTGACACATTATTGGAATTTAGCCTCCACTCCAAAGGAAAAAAGAAGCTATTATTCCCCAAGCTTTGCCATAAGCGGATGCTTCATCATCAGCTCGGTTCTGCTTCTTCTTTTCGTGGTAAGCATGGAGCAACTACGGTTTCACATTTCGTTTCCATAGTTGTTTCCGTCTGTGCCGTAGCTATATTCTTTAGAAAGATAATCTCTTTAGCTTTGTCTTTTCCCTTGATTTTAAAGAGTTTTTCCCAAGGCCTTGTCAATCCTTTCCACCTTATTCGGGCGTTCCATTAAGCGATAATACTCACGCCAAAGCAAAGGGGATTGCAGGGGGATACTTTCTGTTCCCAAGGGAAACATTTCCACAATCTGCTCCTTCTCCAAGGAACAATCCACCACATTCCCTTCATAGACAATGGCAAAGCCCGCCATAACATCCACATCAATCCTCTCTATGCTAAATTCCATAAAGCTTTTCGTCTGATATTTTACTTTGGGATTTTCCGGCTTCAGCTCTCCCATTTCTGATAAGATGCTGCGAACATGGTCAACATACAAGAAGAAAATCATTAAGTCAATTTCATCAAAGGAGGGGACTATCTTTTTAAAATAAAGCATCATAGAGCCTCCTAATGCCCACTCAATCCGCTCTTCCTTGAAACGATGCGCAATTCTATTTAATAGGTTGATTTTCTATTCTAAATTAAGCATAACCCACCTTCATTTGTATTAGCTAATATCAATACATACATTCATAGCTAAAATCCAAGTTTCCCCATAAAAAGGAGCCAATAACGCAATCATTGATGTGTACGCTGCTCTTCATAAATTTGAGAAATCACTGTGTGTAAGTATTTTGCCATCTGTACTGTTGTATTTAGTTCAAGCGCTTTGGGATCGACAACTTCTCCAATACGAATACTCACATTGGCCGGGTGAAAGCTATGAAAACGCTCATAACACTCCTCTGAATTATAGAATGAAACTGGAACAATACGCGCATTTGCCTTAAAAGCCAATTTAAAACTCCCGGGCTTAAATTCCTCCACACCGTCTTCCTTCGTTCTTCTCCCCTCCGGAAAAATAACGACTGAATACCCATTTTCTATTCTTTGAATGCCTTGATTAATAACTTCTATTGATTTTTTGATATCATCTCGTTCTAAAAACAAGCATCCTATATCCCGAAACCATTTACCAATAAATGGAAATTTTTTAATCTCACTTTTTCCAATGAAAATCAATGGTTTCTCCATTATTGCAATCATTATTAAGCTGTCAAAATTACTTCTATGATTTCCAATATAAACCACAGGTTCATCATATATGGTACAGCCTTGAATATCCATTTTTACGCCTAATAATTTGAGTATTTTTCTTGCTATTTTTTTTAAGCTATAAAAATTTGCATCATGTTCACTTTTCTTATCCTTGTATTTCAAATGATGAATCAATCTTACCGGATAAGAATATAACATAGCTCCAACAAAATACAAAAATGTAACAATCAATCTCATAGCAATCTCCATTCCATCACATTCAGCAAGCGGCACAAACAGTAATAACAGTCTCCATAAATAACTAACGAAAGTCTATTTTTCAATATTGCATTGTGAGGGACATCATGAGAGACATCGTGAGGGACGTTTTTCCTACCAACCTTCTGAGTTGCAATTCTCTTAAGACGTATTAATGTTCTAAAAATATTTCCCTCTTCAAATATTGGGCTTTGCCCTGAATTAGCGGACAATATAAGTCTGCTGTTTTTATGCACTTATATCAAGGCGAAATATTTCTCTTCTTTCTAAAACAAACTTTTCATAACCTTCTTCGGTACACACATCATCACGGTTCTTTCCGGATCCACCACCTGACAGAAACGCAGATCTCCCACTGCACTAAGAAGCATTCCGGCTTCGTTTAAAGAGAGTCCCAGATTCTCCTGTACTCTTTCATTCATGATTCGTACTGCATGGAACACCGCTTTTTCTATCTCTTCATGGGAGTAGATTACACCGCAAATCTCTTCATTTTCCAGCATAGGGGTTTCAATGCTGATTCCCTTAATCACGGACAGTCTTACCTTCACCTCTGCGGAAATTTCCACCCCGCTGACCATTACCTCTCCGTCTCCCATCGCTGCATGCACATCTCCCAAGGAGAAAATGGCACCATCATGGAATACAGGAAAATAAAGGCTTGCCCCAACTTTAATGCGCTTATTGTCCATGTTTCCGCCGTGGCAGCCCGGTGTACCGCAGTTGATGGAAGAATTTTCCGGCGCAACACCGATAACGCCAATCATGGGCATAACATCAAAAACAAGCTTGTCGTTAAAATGAACCTTTCCCTCTTCCACCTTAATTCTTTTAACAGACTCTTCTTTCACCAAAGAACCTAACACGCCATTGTCCGGAAGGGCACACATAACGCCCTGCTTATCCAAAGCGATTTCCAGGATTTCCACCTTGAGGACATCTCCTGCCTTTGCATTCTGCACATAGACAGGGCCGGTGGCGGGATTGATACGGTCCCAATTCAAAGCTCCGATACAAGTTCCCTCTTCACTAAGCTGATTATCAAAGCAGTCGTGGGTACGGAAAATGACGGTTTCTCCGTCCATCACCTCCGCAACGCATTCATTTTTACTGTCAAAGGCAAATACTCTATTGTTTTCAATAATTTTCATAATTTCTCCAATCCAGTTTGCACTCCCATTGTTTCCTGTCACATAAGAAGGATGTCAAATAATCAAATTTTTCTTGCAAACAAGCCCACATTGTCTTCCGATACTTTTGGCACTTGTATCATCATATTGATTCTATTGAACTTTTTCAACAATTACTTCTCTCAGGCTAAGGTTTTTTTGCACTACTCATTGTTGAAAAACACACCCGTAAATACTAATACAGCAAACATTGTAATTTATGGGATTTTTCTATGTGCATAGAAAAATGATTATGCTATACTCTTTTTAAAGGAGAATAAGAAAATGGTGAATAGAAAAAAAGTGAGTCGAGATATCGCTTATCAAAAGGAAAATATTAAACGAATTCCCTTTTCTATACAGCTTTCAGAGTATGATATATTGAAAGCGCAAGCTGCTAATATGCCAATGAATACATTTATCAAGAAAGCCCTGAATTCCTACACAGGGCAGGAGATATTTAAGGTATAGGGAGTAAATATGGAAGATAGTAAAGATGAAATCCGTTTTGAATGGGACGACAGAAAAAACCAAATCAATATCAAAAAACAT
>CALHIC010000337.1 GCA_938030845.1 uncultured Oribacterium sp.
GTACTGCTATGTGGCGAGGCTAGCGGGAGCGTGCCCCGTTTCAGACCTATATTGCTTAGAAAATCATTTTGATTTTTACAGTCTCTTCGATTTGTTTTGTATTTCTTCTACCTCGTATTACACCGGGTAAGCTTTATTTTCTTTGTCCGCGTTCTTTAACGCGATGCCGGATTTCTGGGCATCTCTGTACTGGAAGAAGTCCTTGGCCACCTGAGGGAATAATGCGTAAGACAGTACGTCCTCCGGTTGCTGTGTCCACTCCTTACATTCTTCCTTAAACTGCTCAAGCTGTGGCGGAATGTGGTCTGCAGGGCGATCTGTCATCTGCTTCTCTCCCTTTAAGACCTTCTTCAGCATTTCTTCGTCCATCGGCTTTACGGTTCTACCGAACTCTCCGGCAACCAGCTTGTATGACTCCTTGGGAACCATCTTATAACGCTCTCCGGTAATCACATTCATTACCGCCTGTGTTCCTACAATCTGAGAAGAAGGAGTAACCAGTGGCGGCTCTCCAAAGTCCTTACGCACTCTTGGAACCTCCTCCAAAACCTCCTGTAGCTTCTCGTCTTTTCCTGCCTGATGAAGCTGGGAAATCAGGTTGGATAACATTCCTCCCGGAACCTGATACTTTAAGGCCTTGATATCTACCCCCAAAACCTTTGTGGAAAGGAGGCCGGACTTGATACACTCCTCCCGGTAGGGCTGGAAATAGTTGGAAATCTCGATGAGCTTGTCCAGGTCAAGTCCTGTATCATACTCTGTTCCCTGTAAAGCTGCCACCATAACCTCTGTAGATGGCTGGGAGGTTCCCATAGCCAGGGGAGTGGATGCGGTATCAATAATATCCGCTCCTGCTTCGATAGCCTTTAAATAGGTCATGGAAGCCATACCGGAGGTATAGTGGGTATGCATTTCGATAGGAAGTGAAGTTCCTCTCTTTAAAGCGGCAACAAGCTCTGTAGCCTCCTTCGGAAGAAGTAATCCCGCCATATCCTTAATACATAGGGAATCCGCACCGAGATTTTCTACATCTCTTGCCAGATTCTCCCAGTATTCCAGGGTATAAGCATCTCCCAGTGTATAGCAAAGGGCAATCTGGGCATGTCCCCCTTCTTTTCTGGTGGCCTTTACGGCAGTTTCCAGATTTCGAATATCATTTAAACAGTCGAAAATACGAATCACATCAATGCCGTTGGCGATGGATTTTTCTACAAAGTACTCCACCACATCATCTGCATAGTGATTGTAGCCTAAGATATTCTGTCCGCGGAACAACATTTGCAGCTTCGTATTCTTAAAATGTCTTTTCAACATCCGAAGTCTTTCCCAGGGATCTTCCTTTAGGAAACGCAGGCAGGCATCAAAGGTTGCTCCTCCCCAACATTCCACCGCATGGTATCCTACCTGGTCCATCTTGTCCAAAATAGGCTCCATTAATTCACTGGGCATTCTTGTGGCAATCAAGGACTGATGTGCGTCTCTCAGCACGGTCTCCGTAATCTTAACTTTTGCCATATTTTCCCCTTTCTATTTCACTCCAAACACAGCCATAAAGATTCCTGCTGCAACCGCCGTTCCGATAACCCCTGCCACATTTGGTCCCATGGCATGCATTAAAAGGAAGTTGGTTGGGTCTGATTCCGCTCCCACCTTTTGGGATACTCTTGCCGCCATAGGCACTGCGGAAACGCCTGCGGAACCGATTAACGGATTAATCTTCTTTCCGGAAGCATAGTACATCACTTTTCCGAGAAGTACACCTGCCGCTGTTCCGAAGGCAAAGGCTACCAGTCCCAAGAAAACAATCTTTAAGGTATTTACATTTAAAAAGGCTTCTGCGGAGGTGGTTGCTCCTACAGAGGTTCCCAGTAAAATAACCACAATATACATCATGGCATTTGCCGCAGTATCCGTTAACTGCTTTACCACACCGGATTCTTTAAACAGATTTCCCAGCATCAGCATACCTACAAGGGGGGCTGTGGTGGGTAAAATCAAACAAACCACAATGGTTACCACAATGGGGAACAGAATTTTTTCCAGCTTGGAAACCGGTCTTAACTGCTCCATCTTACACATCCGCTCTTCCTTAGTGGTTAAAGCCCGCATAATAGGCGGCTGGATGATAGGAACCAAAGACATATAGCTGTATGCCGCAACCGCAATAGGTCCCAGTAATGCTGTCTGTCCCAGCTTATTGCAAAGGAAGATAGAGGTTGGACCGTCCGCTCCTCCGATGATGGAAATTGCCGCAGCCGCCGCTCCGTTAAAGCCAAGGAAAATGGCAATAAAGTAAGCTGCATAAATACCGAACTGTGCCGCCGCTCCCAGTAAGAAGCTGATGGGGTTGGCAATCAACGGGGAGAAGTCCGTCTGGGCTCCCACTCCCAGGAAAATCAAAGACGGTAAAATGGTCCATTCATCTAAACGGAAGAAATACCATAAAAGTCCCCCGGTTCCATTGATGGACTTTTCCGGGCTTAACATAATATCCGGATAGATATTTACCAAAAGCATTCCGAAAGCAATAGGTACCATCAATAAGGGCTCAAAGCCCTTGGCAATTCCCAGATACAGGAAAACCAGGGCAACAAGAATCATCAGGTAATTTCCAGGAGTTAGATGAAAGAAGGCCGTTTGCTGTAGTAGATTGGATAAGGTCTCTACTATATTCATGAAAATATCCTCCTATCCTAACTTATGCGTTTAAGCTGGCCAATTTCGCACCGGATTCCACGCTGTCTCCCACCTTTACGTTAATGCTTGCTACAACACCATCCTGTGGAGCTACAATGTCGTTTTCCATCTTCATGGCTTCCAAAACAAGAAGTACGTCTCCCGCCTTTACACTATCTCCTTCTTTCGCCTTTACCGCAAGAATCTTTCCGGGCATAGGCGCGGATACTGCCACATTGCCTTCCTTGGCAGCAGATGCTGCAGGTGCGGAGGCTACAGGAGCAGAAGCTGCAGGCGCGGATTTCTCCACTGCCTTTGGAGCGGAAACAACACCGCCGTTTTTCTCCTCTACTGTTACATCATAAGCTACACCGTTTACTGTAATTGTATACTGCTTCATAATCTCTCCTTATCTCCGTCTTCTAATCGAACGAACCACCAGACCGTTGTTTAATTCCTTGGCATCCTTAAAAGGATTTTCCACGACCTGCTCCGCTTCATAGGCCTCAATAGCCGCCATCATTACAATGCTTAATACATCCTCGGGGATACCTTCTTCTTTTTCTATAACAGGAACCACACGCTTAGGAACTTGCTTTTCTACCGCCTTAGCTGTAGGAGCCGGCATCTTTCTCTTAGCCTTTTTCTCTTGGTGCTTTTCTTCCCAAATGTGAATGTACTTAAAGAGGCTGATAATCCAAGCAATGAAAATGAGTACCGCAAAAACCATTCCCATTCCCACCAACAGGTTCTGTCCGGCGGAAGCCATCTTCTCTTCCATACTGTACTCCGGAACAAAACTCATGGAGGTAAAGCCGCTATAATCCTCTTTTAAGGATGCATCAAAGTCTAATTTTCTTTTTTCGAACTGTGCCACAAGATGGAACTTGTATTCTCCATTCTCTTTTGTGACAATGTTCTCCTTGACCTCCTGAAATTCTCCAAGCTCCTCTTTATCATTCTTGAAATTATTTAAGGCATTATAGAGAACCTCTTCCTTAGCCTTGTAGGCCTCCTGAATCCCCTGATTAAGACTACTCTCATCCTGGGTTACCATAGAGGTAAAGTACTGCTCTATCGTTTGTTCAAGTTCAGCCGATGTGGAAGGATCCAAGGCTTCCGCTTCCACAGTCTGCTTTCCGCAGGAAAGTAAAAAGAAGGACAGAAGCAAAGTACAGAGGAGGAATATTTTCTTTATTTTCTTCATTTTCCCCTCCTAGTTGCTTCCGAATTTTTTATGAAAATCAAAGTTAGCCTTTCCGTATAACATTTCAAAGGCGGAAATAATTCTTTGACGGCTTTCCTCCGGTAAAATCAAATCATCCACATATCCTCTCTTTGCCGCCGCTAAGGCAGAAGATTTCTCCGCTAAAAATTTCTTACTTTCCTCTTCTCTCTCTGAAGCGGATTTTTCAGGATACAAAATATCCGCTGCGTACTTGGCATCCATAATGGAAATCTCAGACTCAGGATATGCATAAACCAAGTCCACCCCCAGACCCTTGCTGCCAATCGCCGCTCCTGCGGAACCGACAGCCTTCTTCACGAGGCTCACCATAGGCACGGAAACATTTCCATAGATGGAAAGAAGACTTGCCATAGCCTTTGCCATGTGCTTTTCATTGCAAGAGCAGTTTTCAAATCCCGGCACATCACACAATGTCAGGATAGGAATAGAATAGCTATTACAGAAGCGAAGGAATTGATCCATCTTTTCCACTGCCTTCCAATGTAGAGGCTCACCATTAGTAGCCACTGCGCCCACAGTCTGTCCATTTAAGGAAATAAAGGCAGTAACCGCCCCTTCTCCAAAATGAGACTTTACTTCAAAGATTCTTCCTTCATCCGAAAGAGTTTCCAGTGCCTCTCTCGGTGCCAATGCAAAGAAGCCCTCCACACTGCGGTTTAAGCTGTCTTCCACATCCTCCTGATAAGCGGCATCTTCATTATTGGCAGGCAAAAAGGCAAACGCCTTACGGACTTCATCAAAAATCTCTTCTTCCGTCCCGTAAAAATCAAGATTTCCCTGCTTAGCCTGAGACTCTGCTTTCGCAAAAGCCTCATCCTTATTGCCCTCCACCCCGTCAGGAGCGGTAAGAAATAATCTGGCCTCCTCTTTTTCCATAAAGGAAAAGTCGGAAAGAGAAGGAAGAATGGCAAGACCTCCTCCTACCTGTCCAAAAATCACGGTATATTGAGGAATCAATCCCTTTGCCTTTGCCTTTTTCTCGTAAATGGTGGAAAGGGCAAAAATAGCATCTGTAGCTTCCGGAATACGAAGTCCGCTGGAATCCAGTAATTCCACCACAGGGCACCCCATCTTCATGGCTGTATCATAGAGACTTGCAATCTTCTTTCCATGCATCTCTCCAATGCTTCCGGAAAGTACCTCTCTGTCTTGTGCATAAATATATACCGGCTTACCGGAAATACTGCCATACCCACAAATGACTCCATCTGATGCTTCCTGTTTTTCTCCGGCATTAAAATCCGTACTTCTGCTGCAAACATGGGCACCGATTTCCACAAAACTGGATTCATCCAGCAAGGCCTCTATACGCTTCCTTGCCAAAGAGTTACGCTGATCCATAATCTTCCTCCATTTCTATTTTGGGGGCAAATTGCCCTTTTAACATGGCTTATTGTAAACGATAGCAAAATCTAATTCAAGCCAAAGAAATAACAAACTTTTAATATATGCTTCTATTTTTTAAAGCGTATTCCCTTAGGATAGAGGTTTCTAAGCCTTCCGTTTCGGTAATATCCAAAGCCCAAAGGAAGGCCGTCGCAGGTACAAAGAGCCAATCCTTTATCGCTTTTTTTATCGCTTTTTTTACTGTTTCCGTTGACTTTCCTGTCGGCTTTAAGAAAATTCCGAAGCTCTTCTTTCTCTACCGCTATTTCTTGTCCATTAAGATAAGCCTCTACCCTTCTGTCTTCTTTGGCCAAGGAGAGTCTGTAAAGCAATTTGGTCTCCACTGATTTTTCCGGAAGCTTTGTAAGAGCCTCTCTCCATTTAGGAAGGTCGATAGCATGGCTTAAGCTGTGACTCCATTCCCATCCCTTCTTTCCCTCTTCCAATACGGCAATGCCGATGCGAAGGAGCGGCAAGGACAGAAAAGCTTTTAATGAAGAAGGATAATAAAAATATTTTTTGGCCTTTTTTTCCCAAAACATGGAAAGCTTAGAAGTGTCCACATCCTCTCTCTCAATATCCTTTCCCGCTTTCCGAAAAAGAGCAAAATACTGTCCCTCTCCCACACTGTTATGAAAATAAAGATGCTTATCTCCCAAGAAG
>CALHIC010000338.1 GCA_938030845.1 uncultured Oribacterium sp.
ATCAAAGCATCTCCCGCCTCGAAGCCGAAGCGCTCATTGTATAATTTAAAATCTATAATATTGAAGTAAATCGCACATTGCCCTTCTTCCATGTAGCGCTCTGCCAAATCCCGAAAGGCCTGGTTTTTTACGGTCTTACTTAAAGGATCCTTGAAAATACTGCCTAAGCTTTCCTTTTCCTTCATCCATCCCGGAAGAAGTTCTTGTTCTGTATTCAATTTGACTCCTTCCCACGCAACAGAGCATCCTTGCTCATCCATCGAAACTGTTTCCTGCTGTCCTTCCAAGCTGTTTCCCTGAAGGAAGCAGTTTAAACCTTTGCTTTACCTCTATCGTCAAAAAAAAGAGGAGATATAATCCCCTCTTTTCTCTCTTTTTGTATTTTGCTTAAATGTTAATTGTTTTCTACAAAAATATTTTTTATAGCACTGAAACGCATAACAATTTAGCTAAGCTTTCCACCCTCTACTACAATGCTGTCCGGATCGGTATCGGAACCGAAAACAGGCTCCAGAGTTTCCTGATAATCCTTATGGAAGAACTGCTCCTTTCCAAGGGTTTCAATTTCCTCATTCAGGAAGTTCAGAAGACTCTCATTGCCCTTAGCCACTGCAGCGGCAATGGTATCATAGTCTCCCAAGGTCTCCACACCTACAGTAAAGCCCGGATTGGACTTGGCCCAAGCAATGACCTCGGTGTTATCGGTAGAGAAAGCATCTCCTCTTCCGTCCAAGAGTGCATTGTAAGCATCCGCATAGGCATCATACTTCTGCAGCTTAACTTCCGGATGATTTGCCTCAAAATAAGTCTCCGCAGTGGTTCCCTTGGCAATAATCAAGGTCTTTCCCTTTAACTCATCTACAGATTTAATCACGGCGTTGTCCGGAGAAACCACACCGAGAGCCACCTTCATATAAGGAAGGGCAAAATCCACCTTCTCCGCTCTTTCCTTGGTTACGGTAAAGTTCGCCAGAGTAATATCCACCTTTCCGGTAGAAACATACTCTACACGGGAAGCGGGATCCAAAGAAGTAAATTCCACCTTTACCCCTAAATCATCCGCAATTCTGTGGGCATAGTACACATCATAGCCCTGGTTTACGCCCTTCTCATCCACATAACCGAAGGGTGCCTTATCCGTAAACACACCGATACGAATCACACCGGATTTCTTAATTTCATCTACGGTTCTAAAGCTGGACTTTCCATCGGTTTCAGCAGTCTTCGCTTCCGCCTTTTCTCCTGCCTGCTCTGTCGCCTTTTGGGAACCCTGTTCCGCAGCTGCAGTAGTCTGTCCCTCTTCCGCCTTCTTTCCGCCTCCGCAGGCTGCCAGGGAAAGGGCTGCTAAAATCGCCACTCCGCTAAAAATCACATTTTTCTTCATATTTTCTCCTCTCTCCGGGTCTCCGGAATAAACATTTATCTTCCAACATGTCTATGAGACACGTAAGAAAAATTTTGTAAAAACTGCTGTGCTCTCTCCGTATCGGGCTTTTGGAAAAAGTTCTCCGGGGTATTTTCTTCTAAAATCTTTCCCCCCTCCAGGAACAGCACCCTATCCGCCACTGCCTTGGCAAAGCCCATTTCATGAGTCACAATCAGCATGGTTAAGCCCTGCTCCGACAGTTCCATCACCACGTCCAAAACCTCTCGAACCATTTCCGGGTCCAAGGCCGCAGTGACCTCATCAAAAAGCATCAGCTTCGGATGCATCATCAGAGAACGAATAATCGCCACTCTCTGCTTCTGGCCTCCGGAAAGCATGGAAGGATAAGCATTTTCCTTATCGGAAAGATGGACTCTGGCCAAAAGCTCCCGGGCTTCCTGCACAGCCTCCTCCCTCTTTCTGCCCTGCACCTTCATGGGCGCCAGAAGAAGGTTCTCCAATATACTCATGTGAGGGAAGAGGTCATAGCTTTGGAAAACCATGCCCAGATTCTGCCGCTCTTTTCGAGCCTCCTCACTTTTTCCTACAATATTTTTTCCTTCCAGAAGGATTTCTCCCCCCTGAATACGCTCCAGACCCATAATGGTGCGAAGCAGGGTGGACTTACCGCAGCCGGAGGGACCCAGAAGCACCACCACCTCTCCCTTTTTCACCGATAAAGAAATATCCTTTAACACGGGGCTGTCATCCTCATAACTTTTTTCCAGATGTTTTATCTCTAAAAGCTGTTCCTGTACGATTTCTTCCATAGTTTCCTTTCTATAATCCTATACCTTAAGCTTCTTTTCCAGATACTTTCCCAGCTGAGAAATGGGGAAGCACACGATAAAGTAGAGGAAAAAAATCACCGCATAAATCACAATGGAGGCTTTCGGATATTGGAAACGGTTGGCATCAATAATCTGTTGCCCTGTTTTCAGCACCTCCACCACGCCAATCAACACAATCAAAGAAGTGGTTTTAATCATTCTGGTAATCAGGTTAATGCTTAAAGGAATCAGGCGTCTTACGGTTTGAGGAATAATGATGTAGCGGTAAATCTGCCAAGAGCTCAGGCCAAGACTCCTGCCGCTTTCTTTTTGGTGCTTTGGAATACTGCCAATAGCCGCTCGAACCAGGTCTCCCATTTCCGCCGTTCCCCAAAGGGTAAACACCAGAATTCCGGAGGCCTCTCCGGAAAGATGAAAGCCCGCAATCCTTGCCGTTCCGAAGTAGACCAAAAACAGTAAAACCAGCGGCGGCATAATCCGGATGAAGGCCAGATAAAGCTGGCTGACTCCCCGACTTATGGGATCCTTTCTCCTCATGAAAAGCCCGAAAAGAATCCCTAAGGGGAGGGAAAGCAAAACCGCAATCAGGCTGACCCGGAGGGTCACAAAGAGTCCCCACAAAAGACGCTGAAAATTATTTCCCGCAAAAAGGATGGTATATACCGGAGGCTTCTCTGCATTTGCCGAGAGCAAAGTACTAAACATAAGCAATGCGCATCCTCCTTTCCAAAACATTTCCCAAAATACTGAGGGGCAGAAGCATGATGAGATAAGAAATTACCAGCATCAGTAAGGCTTCCTCCGTCTTATAGTACAGGCCGATTAAGTCCTTGCTGACATACATCAAATCCGCAAGGGCGATTCCGCTGAATACCGAGGTTTCCTTAATCAGGAAAATCATATTGGCAACAATGGCCGGAATGGAAACCGATAAGGCTTGAGGAAAAATGACGTAACGCATAATCTGTCCTTTAGACAGCCCCAAGCTTTGGGCAGATTCTTTTTGAATCTTTTGTACGGTGGAAAGTCCTGAACGGAAGGCCTCCGTCATATAGGCTCCTCCCAGAAAGCTTAAGCCGATAACACCGCAGAGCTCCGAACTGAAACGTATTCCCAGCTTCGGCAAACCGAAATAAAGAAAAAACAGTTGCACAAGAAGGGGCGTATTTCTGCTAAGTTCCACATAGACCTGTACCACCCTCCGCCAAAACGGAATCTTATAGTATAAAATCAAACTGGCAGCAAGACCGATCAGTAAGGAAAACAAAATCCCCAGAAAGGCAATGCCCAGGGTAAGCTTTCCCGCCTCCACATACATCGGTATGTACTGTTTGATAAATGCAATATCCAAAACTCTCTCCCCCTTAGAACTCTTTACTTTTCTTAAAAATGAAAGTCCCCTTCTATTTTAAGAAAGTCAATGCCGTAAAAATCCATTGTTTTAGAAACAAAAAA
>CALHIC010000339.1 GCA_938030845.1 uncultured Oribacterium sp.
CAATAAATAGCCTTTACGGGACAGCCCGGGATGCAATCACCGCAATGGATGCATAGGGCTCTGGTTTCCGGATTATGGCAATATTTACAGTCCAGGTTGCAGGCCTGTAAAAATATTGCGGTTCGATTACCCGGACCGTCTACGGAGCTGAAGGGGATAATCTTATTCACAGGGACTTTGATTTCTGCCTGTCCCCGGTCGACTCTACTATCCGGATTTTCTATATTTTCTTGCTTTTCTATATTTTTTTGCTTCTCTTTCTTTACTGCTAATTTTTGCATGATACGAAATTCCTCAATTCTACTATCCTTTGCGGAATGTAAACTCCCTAATTCTACTATCCTCTGCGAGGTACAAACTCCTTAATCCCACTTCCCTATACTGGATGCAATATTCTTTATTTCCGCTATCCTTTGCAGGATGCGATATTTCTTCATTCGGATAACCTTTGCGGGATGCGATGCTCCTGAATCCTACTCTTTCCGGCAAAGCCGAAAATGTCTTCCCCCAGTATAACGAAAAAGAGGAAGCTTGAATACGCCTCCTCTTTCGTAAAAACATAATACAATCCTTGAATACTATTAGCGAACCTTACGCTCCAGAATCTTTCCGTTTTCGGCAGCCCCCAGACCTAAGGCTACGGTATCCTGCAAAACACTCTTTCCCTGCTTCAGCTTATCCATCTCGGATTTCTTCACCAGATATCCGGTAATACGAATCACGTCGGAATCGTTGGAATAGAAGGAAAGGTAGCGAAGATTCTTTTGGAAAGCCCCCTTCATAATATCCAAAACATACTCCGGGTTTTGGTGAATGGTTCTGTCAATGGGGAAAAGGTCTCCTGTTCCGGAGGGGAAGTAATGGTGGAAATGAGACAGAACTTCCATTTGGTCTGCCAGATTCTCCGGTTCCTCTCCGATGGGGATTCTGGTTCCCGGGCTGATTTCCACATCTGTGGAGATACCTACCTGGGCATGGAGGAGGAAATGTCCGTTGCTGACCTCACAATAAGGATTCTTGTGGGCTTCGTTAAAGGCAGAAATGCAATCCATAATCTCTACCCCAAGCTCCGTTGCCTCCTTGCTGTGGCCAAAACGGCAGTCGCCCTTTCCTTCCTTTTCCAGAAGAATGTTCACCGCCTCAGCCAGGCCAACCAAGCCGAACATGGCGGAAAAACGGTCTCTATGGATAAAGCCTTCTTTTGCCAGGAAGTTATTCTCGAAAAAGCCGGACTCTTCCACGATAAAACGAATTCTCTCATCCATATAGCGCACACAGAGATCCATGATATAGGGAAGCTCTTTCTCCAGAAAATCCTTTCTGTCCCTGGCTCTCTTGGCAATATTGCTTAAGATCAGGCGAACAAGGGTATAGGCACCCCCACCGTATGCCAAGCCGTTGTAGCAAGAAGCAATCACATAATTTCCGGAAAAATCCTTGGAATACATCCGGTGGTTGCAAAAGCTTGGCTTGGCACTGGCCATAGCACAGCGAATGGCTTCAATGGCAAAGTCATCCTCGGTAAGCTCCTCATCATATTTCAAGGTAAGATTCGGGACTGCATCCTTGGTTTCCGCCATAGCCCGAAGCAAAAGTCTTCCGGCCTTGGTAGCCCTGGGGCCAATGTTGGCATGGGCGAAGGAGTCCAGAATCGTTCTGTCCATCTGGATACAGAAAAGCTTAATCATTTTAAAGGCAAGCTCTTCGTCCATATCCTGCACAAAGGGATCCAGCAGGGTGTCCAGCTGTCCCACATAAACCGGATAATTGGTTACGGATGGAACATGCTTATAAAAGATTTGCAGAGCGTTAATGGCTTCATACAAATCCTTGGGAGGCTCTACCTGCAAGAAAGCGGAGCCCTCCCGAAAGAATTTCTCATAATCCGGGATGATATAGCGGGGACGCATAGGAGCATTTCCTTCGAAAAGGTCGCAAATGCACTGCTTCTCCGGCTCACAACGTAAAACTTCCAAAAGTCCTTCGGGAAGGTCCAGAACAGAGAGAAGGGAGTCCGCATGATTGGCCATTGTGGCTACCTTCTGCTCGTGGGTCAGGCTCTTCGACTTTACTGTTTCCGGCATGGCCTGCCGAGCCGCTTCAACTTTTTCCATGGATATTTCTTTCATTTTCTGTCCTTTCTATTCCCCTGTCTTACTCCTTCAGAAAATTCACATCCCTGTAGTATTTTCTCTGTACTTAGTTGTCTAACTCGTAAACATCTCCGTACTTTGCTTCAAAGTCTGCCTTGTTGTTTGGCACCTTCAGCTCACCGGAAACGATCTTCTTCTTTATTTCATCAACTTCCTTTACCACTGCAGGATCAATGTTCTCCGTACCGGGAGCAAGGTCTACACCTTCGTCAGCCAAGGTGTAGGTCTTTACACCGCCCTTGATCTTTCCTTCCACCAGTTCCTTGCTTACATCAAATACCGCATTGTCCACTCTCTTCATTGCAGAGGTCAAAATGGTCTTAGGGGCAATAGAGCTCTGATCACTGTCTACACCGATAGCCCAAATCTTCGCTTCCTTACAAGCATCGATTACGCCCAGTCCGGTTCCGCCGGCTACCTGGAAAATAACATCAGCTCCATTGGTTACCATGTTGTTTGCTGCAGTCTTTCCTGCTGCAGTATCTGCAAAGGAGTTGGCATTGGCCTGTAAAACCTTAGCATTGGCATTGGCATCCAAAACACCTGCTGTATAGCCGTATCCGAACTGGTTCATCATGTCTGTAGCCATACCCAAAACGATACCTACGGTATTCTTCTTGGTGGTCTTTCCTGCAACATATCCTGCAAGGTAAGAAACCTGTGCCTGCTCGAACATCAGGGAAGTAACATTGGAAACATCCGCTAAGGAAGCATCATCCACGATGGCAAACTTTACATCCGGGTTGGAAGCGGACTCTGCCTTTAAAGCATCTGCCAAAGCATAACCGATACAAATAATTAAATCATAGTCCTCATCCACAAAGGTCTCGATATTGGGCTTATAGTCCGCATCGGTCTTAGACTCCAGATACTTTGCCTCGATACCAAGCTCCTTCTGTGCTCTCTGTAATCCTTCCCAAGCAGACTGGTTGAAGGAACCGTCATTTACTCCTCCTACGTCGGTAACAATACCAACCTTCAGCCCCTTGCCGGAAGAAGCATCCTTCTTTTCCGCCTTGCTCTCCTCCGCCTTCTCGGAACCTGCCTCTGTACCCTTCTCGGAACCCTGCTCGGTAGCCTTTGCACTTTCTTTCTTCTCTCCGCCGGAAGCACCGCAAGCCGCTAAGCTGAACGCCATGGTCAAAGCCAGGAATGCCGCAAAGATTCTTTTCTTCATTTCTCGTCCTCCTTAGATGAAGTCTTTTCCATCCGCCGTTTTCATCCGACCTGTCCGGCAAACAACAAAAGACTTGTCACATGTACCCTCCCATTATAGGGAAGAAAGAATACGGTGACAAGTCAGTTCCTTTGTTTATTTTGCTTGAAAAAATAGAGAAGATGAACAAAAGCCTATTCCGGAAAATGAGAAAGCAAAAACTCTAAAAAGCCTTTCAGGTTCAGATTTCCTTCCCATAAACGCCCCAGAATATAATTTAGCAGACTAAAGCCCACGAAGCAGAATCCGAAAAACAGGAATAAGCTTAGGGCGAAAACGCTGTATAAAAAGCAGATTTTCAGCACCTTTCCGCTTTGACCGTACTCTATTTTCAGGGCTGTATAGTCCAGTACAATGCCCAAGGGTATTCCCAAGAGGAACAGAAAGAGGGAAAACAGGGGAAAGCCTAAGAGCAAGGAAAAAAAGGAATGACTTGCTAAAAGGTAGAGCGCCAATCTTCCCCTGGTAAAGAGATAAAACAAGGAGGAAAAGCTTCTTCCCTCTGAAAAAAACAGAACCAGGAAGAAGGGTAAGAGCAAAAAGCTTAAGGCATAGAGCAGGGAAAACTGAAGCGAGGCCGCCGGATGTCCGTTGGAAAGATATAGACCGATAAAGAACATCAGAAGCAAGCTGATGGTAAAAAGCAGAGCAGTGCTTTTATGCCCTGTCTTTTCCTTTTCCTTCAGCATGGCTTCCTCCGGATCCGCCAAGTACTCCCGGATTTCTCCCCGTAAAAGCTTCGGTGTCTGCAAAAATTCCTTGATTGCTCCGGAGGAAAGAATTGTGGGAGAAAAGAAGGAAGAACGGGCCTCCACAAAGACCGGAATCTCTCTTCTTTCGGAAGCTTCTTCAATAACAACGGTCTCCGAATCTTCTGAATGAATCGGTTTTTCCTCTTCCGAAGCATTCAAATTCTCCTCTTCTAAGGCTTCCTCT
>CALHIC010000340.1 GCA_938030845.1 uncultured Oribacterium sp.
TTAGAGCGCCGCCCTGTCACGGCGGAGGTCGACGGTTCGAATCCGTTCCGGGTCGTGATAGGAGAAACCACTTCTTAGGAAGTGGTTTTTTGTATTCATATTTTAAAATAATGCTTAAGATTGCTTTATTTACTTTGTGATTCTTATTGTATTTTGTGATTTTATTGTATTTTGTAATTTTATTATAGCATTACTTTCATTGTGCCTTTACTTTCATTTTACTATGTACTTATATGGTTTCATTATACGATTTTATGCTCATTTCCTTCATTTCCCTTTTCTTATAAAATGTATTTTTGCTTATTATTTTTATTTCTTATTATAGTGTTATGAAATACTATGAATAATTTCTATTTTTCAAGCTTTTTTTCTGTGCATTTTTCAAAAATTGTTCTTGTATTTATACTTTAAAACTGCTATGATTGGGAAAGCGAATAGGGTATATCAATTTCATACAGAGCTTGTATATTCCCGGAGAGCATAGTCTCCCTATTTTTAGGGGCAATTTTTAGGAGGAAAAGTTCATGAAAAAAAGAAACTTAGCACTCATGACTGCAATCTTAGCTGCAGCATTGACAGCTTGCGGCGGATCCAATGCAAGCAAAGACACAAAGGCTGCAGGATCCGATGCAGCTAAGGAGGCCGGATCCGAGGCTGGCGGAGAGAAGGCTGCAAGCACAGGCAAAGAGCTTCGTTTAGTAAACGGTAAGATCGAAGTCGATGCACAGATGAAGGAACTGGCTGCAGAGTACGAGAAGGAAACCGGTGTAAAGGTTAACATTGAGTCCATGGGTGGCGGAATTGATATTCAGGGAACCCTTAAGGGATATTTCCAGGCTGACAATATGCCGGATATCTTTGTTAATGGCGGTGCTAACGATTTTAAGAACTGGGAAGGTCATCTTGTAGACTTATCCAATGAGAAGTGGGTTTCCGATACAGAATCTGCTTACAAGGATGAGAACGGTAAGGTTTTAGGCTTCCCTTATACCACAGAGGCTATCGGTCTTGCTTACAATGCGGATGTTTTGGAGAAGGCCGGAATTGATCCAAAGTCTATCACAGGTCCTGAATCCATGAAGAAGGCTTTTGAGACTCTGGACAGCAAGAAGGACGAGTTAGGCCTTACTGCTGTAATCGGTTATGTTGCAGAGGCTACCAATCTTTACTGGTCTACCGGTAACCACCTCTTTGGTGTATATGAGGATGCAGGCCTGAAGAGAGATGATACCAAATACATTGACTTATTAAACGAAGGAAAGCTTGATAATGAGCGTTTCAGCAAGTATGCTGATATGATTGCTCTTTTCAACAAGTATGCAGATCCTGCTCTTTTGGTTTCCGGAACCTACGACCAGCAGATTCAGAATTTCTCTGCAGGAAAGTATGCTTTCGTTACACAGGGATCTTGGATCGGTGCAACCATGACTAATGATGATAAGGAGCAGTATGATGCTGCCGGCAATTTCAAGGTTGGTATGATTCCTTATGCATTTGAGGAAGGTATTGATACTATTCAGACTAACTCTCCTTCTTGGTGGTCTGTATTTGACAATGATAATGCTGAAGAGTCCAAGAAGTTCTTACAGTGGATTTCCGAGGATACGGCTCAGAAGATTCTTGTTGAAAAGGCAGGATTTGTAAGTCCTTTCAAGTCTATCAGCTATGTAGCTAATGATCCCTTTGCACAGACCATTACCGATTACACCAAGGCGGGAAAGACATCTGCATGGCATTGGTTAAACAACAAAGACGGTCTTGCACAGAATGCATTAGGTGTTGTATATCAGGATTTCGCTTCCGGCAATTTAGATACAGCGAAGTTTGTTGATACTATGGAAAAAGTAATTGCACAGTATTATGCTGGCTAATTTTTTCCCGGAATAGGGGCAGCTAAGCTGCCCCATTTTTTAAAA
>CALHIC010000341.1 GCA_938030845.1 uncultured Oribacterium sp.
AAGGAGCTTCCCCGGTGGGGGACAAGTCCCTTGTGGAAGCGTCTAAGGAGGAAAATATCATTCCTTCTCAGCGTTTGGAAGAGAAGATTTCTCAAAGAGCAGAAGAGAAGAAGTCCGGAAAAGAGGAAAAGCTCGACAAAGTGGATGAGCATGCCGGACAACAGATTTCCCTACCGGGAAGTCAGGAAAAGCTTTCAGAGTCGGTTAATGCGCCGGTTCGGGAAGAAGCCGTGTTACATAGCTCTGAAGCGAAGCTTCCTGAGGATGTGGCGGAGTTCTTATCCAATAAGGCGGAACTTCAGCATGGCGAAATCAAGATTGAGTTAGAACCCAGAAATCTTGGACAAATTACCGTAAAAGTCAACTATAGCGGCGGCAAGGCAAACATTGTCATTACCGCGGAAAATCCCAAGACCTTGCATCTTTTACAGACCGGTGCCGAGGATATGGGAAGAATCCTGGAGCAAAAAACAGGAGAACTCACCAAGATTGTGGTACAGGAGGAGCAGCATGCTCCGAGTTTCCAGCAGCAGGGACAATCCAATTCCGAGAATAAAGAGGAAGCGGAGCGTCGGCAGAGGGAACAACAGGAACGGGCGCAGCAGGACAATGCAGAAGGCTTCCTGCAAAGAATGCGTCTAGGACTAGCCCAATAAGGAGAAGATATGGCAGAAATTCAAGGTGTTTCTTCCGCAACCAGTCCCTATGAAAAGGCGACTTACAGCGCGAAGTCAAATGATAAAAATACATTATCCATCGAGAGCTACTTTAAGCTTTTGTCCGCCCAGCTTGCAAACCAGGACATGACCAGTCCTATGGACAACAGCGAGATGATGGCGCAGATGACACAGATGGCCATGGTACAAAGCTTAGGAACCATGACCACCAATATGAAGCAGGAAATGGCTTTGACCAAAACCAGCTATTTGGCAGGTTTAATCGGTAAAGAGGTTTCCGCAAAGGTTCCGGAGGCGGAGCAAAAAGCAAACCCCAATGCGCCTAAGGAAAAATCCGGCGTAATTGCTTCCGTAAACCTTACAGGAGATGAACCCAGCTTCCGTTTAGAGGGAGATGTGACAGACTATCCTTTGGAGAGTCTTTTAATGGTGCGTCAGGCAGGAACTGTAGCGGCTACTACCACCGGTTCGGCTGTAACAACACCTGGCTCAAGTACAGGTACAACAGCAGCCGGTGTAAGCACAACAGCAGCCGGCGCAACAAGCTCCACAAGCGGCACAGCCGGCACTTCTGCAACAACGGCAGGAAGCCATGGGGCAACAGCGAGCCCCGCATCCGCTACAGCAGGAACAACGGGCGCTGCATCTACAACAGCTGCAGCAGGCAGTACTTCTGCACCCGCAACAACAGGAACAGCAGCTACAACAGGAACAACAGCTACCGCCAATCCGGCAGGAGCCTCCGTTCCCCCTGCAGTAGCATCCGGCAGTGCAAGCTCCTCCGAAGTTGGCCCCCATGTGGCTATCCTGGAAAGAGAAGCGGCAGCTCATTCTGCAAGCAATTAAAATTAAAATTTAATTTTTATTTCTTTTATAGATTTGAGAAACTTAGCCGATAATAAGGAGTAAGTTTCAAATGCGCAAAAAGCGCCATTCATTTTTCAAACTCACTAGTTGAGGAAAGGACAAGAATATATGTTAAGAGCAATGGATTCTGCAGTAGCAGGTTTGAGAGCACATCAGAACAAGTTAGACGTTATCGGTAACAACATCGCCAATGTTAACACTTTCGGATTTAAGTCTCAGGGATATAGCTTTAAGGATACAATGTATCAGACATCCAGCACTTCTTCAGGAGGAAAGCAGGAGGCCAGCGGTAATGCTACCATCGGTGGTGCAAACCCCGCTCAGTACGGATACGGTTCCTTAACCGGATCAATTGCCACTGACTTTACATCCAGTACACCATCCTATGTAGGAGGCTTCAATGCTTCTATCAACGGATCCGGATTCTTTGTAACCAGCGCATCCAATAAGGAAGTTACCCTGGATCCTGCAAATACAAAGACAACAACCGCAGAGATGAAGAAGAACAACTTCGCATATACCCGTGTAGGTCAGTTCTCTGTAGATGCAAACGGATATATCGTAGATGCAAACCACAACTTCGTATACGGTTTCCAGCCTGACTCTTTGACAGAGCCTACAAAGTACGGAGACGGCGGAAAGAAGCTGGTTGCCCTTCGTGCACCGGCAGCGGACAATACCGGAGCGGTAGCTTTAACCGGTAGCCCTGTGTTCACAGGATTTGCCGCACAGCTGAAGTCCGTAGAAATCGGTGCAGACGGAATTGTTAAGGGAATCATTGATAACAAGACTCCGGGAACCGGTGGAGCACCTGCACAGGTTACATCCACATCCATCGTTTTAGGAAAGGTGGCAGTTGCTTCCTTCCAGAACCAGGAAGGTTTGACCAAGGCAGGAAACAATACCTTTAATGCAGGAGTAGGAGATAACACAGGATACATTTCCGCAACCATGCCTGGTGAGGGTTCCACCCCAACCCTGATGGCAGGATATTTGGAAGCATCCAACGTTGACTTGGCAAAGGAATTCTCTGACATGATTACCACTCAGAGAGGTTTCCAGGCTAACTCCAAGATCATTACCGTATCTGATGAAGTTCTTCAGGAACTGGTAAATATGAAGAGATAAAACATAAGCTAAGGCTTTCCTGAGTTGGAAAACAGAATAGATTGCTTCTGAAAAGAAGAAAAATCCGTTTCCAACAAAGGAAGGCTTCTGCTGTGTAAGTAGACGAAAGGAGGAAATCATGATACGCCTAACAAAATTAAACGGGGAAGAAGTGTTTTTGAATTATTTTCAAATCCTTTACATTCGCCGCATTCCGGAAACCAAAGTAAAGCTGGCAAACGGAGATTTCTATCTGGTAAGAGATAGCGTGGAGTCGATTATTGAACAGGTTCAGGGTTTCCTAAGAAAGTGTCTTACTTTTGAGGATAAATTTCATGAGGGAGAAGACGTACATGAAATTAAGGGGAAAGAAAGAGAAGCTTAGGAAGAGCGAGTAGGAAGCAAGGAGGCTAGTCAATAAGTATGGACATTTCAATGTTATTAGGCTGGATTATCGCTATTGCCTTAATCATTAGTGGTATTACCATGCCGAAGTTGGGGAACTTCTGGGACGCACCCAGTGCCCTGATTGTAGTTGGAGGAACAATAGCGGCGTTAATCGCCTGCTACCCATTCCGAATCATTAAGGAAATTCCGAAGCATATCGGAATCTGCTTACGAGGCGGAAAAAAATATGATGTACCGAAAACTGTAGATGCTCTTGTGGACTTGGCTTTAATTGCCAGACAGAGCGGTTTGCTGGCTTTGGAAGAAAAGGCGGAGGAAATCAAGGAGCCCTTCTTTAAACAAGCCGTAGTCATGATTGTAGATGCCAATGATCCGGATAAGGTACGTGCCTCTCTGGAACATCAGGTAGAAGATATGATGACCAGACATGAAGAAGCGAAAGGTCTTTATGTAAAGGGATCCGCTTTGGCGCCGGCTTTCGGTATGATTGGAACCCTGGTAGGATTGGTAAACATGTTAAAGGGTATGGACCTTTCCGGTTCCGGTGGCGGAGCCAGTACCCTGGGACAAGACATGGGTGTTGCCTTAATCACCACCTTCTACGGTTCTGCCATGAGTAACGTGCTTTTCCACCCCATTGCCCAGAAGCTAACCATCAAGGACAATGAAGAGGTTTTATACTGCTCCATTATTATCGAAGGTGTTATCGCCATTCAGTCCGGAGATAACCCCAAGGTTATCCGGGAAAGACTTTTGGCTTCCCTTGCCCAGAAGCAGCAGAAGAAGCTTTTGGCTAAGGCCGGAGCGGCAGGCGGAGATGCCGGAGGAGGAGACAAGTAATGAAGAAACGAGGTGGAGGAGACGAAGGTGGATCCTGGATGGACACCTACGGGGACCTGGTTACCCTCTTAATGACCTTCTTCGTGCTTCTTTACTCCATGTCCAGTATCGACTCGGCAAAGTGGGATGTGTTTGTACGTTCCATTTTCCCCAACGGACGCCCGGGAGATAAGTCGGCGGAGCAGATTATTATTAACGGTCAGGCCACCAATAAGGATGAGCCTGCCGGAGAAATAGGAGACAGCGGAGCCCCGGAAAATACGGTAGATCCAAACAATATTAATGAATTGTATCTGCAGATTGCCCAGGCTTTGAATGGGGCAGGTATTGACGGCGTTGAAGTTTCCCGTGGACAAGATTACACCTTTGTGGTATTTAAAGATAAGGCATTTTTCGCCGGAGACAGCTCGGTAATTACTCCACAAGGACAGGAGACTTTATCCATATTTTGTGATACTATAGCACCGGATGCAAATAAGTTGTCTCAGGTCAATATTATGGGACATACCGCTCAGGCGGATCCGGAGAAAGCCAATAACCCGAGAAACGATAGAATCTTGTCGGTTATGCGTGCAGCGGAGGTTTGTCTCTTCATTCAGGGAAGAGGAATCATCTCCCCGGATAAGCTGGTCAGCATCGGTTACGGACAGTTCCATCCTATAGCGGACAACGCTACATCGGAGGGAAGAGCCAAGAATCGAAGAGTGGAAATTTTGCTTATTGACGAAGGCGCAGAAATCCGTAATATTAATGAGTACTTCGAGGAGTACTACAGCGGAGCCAATGCGGACAAAACCATCGTTACCGATGGTGTGCCGGAGAATATTAAGGCAGAAGAAGCAGGAGGCAATGCCACTCCCCAGGAAGGCGCTACACCCGCAGAGGGAGCTGCGCCCGCCGGAGAAGGAGGCCCCGCAGCCGGAGCGGACACCGCAGGCGCTGCAGAGGGCGCGGCAAGCGCAGGCGCTGAGGCAGGGGGCCAACAGGCCATGGCCAAAGAAAAGACACCGCAGGTTGCCGGTGTTTCCCGAGAAATTCCCGGGGAAAAAGAAGAGGACAGTATTGGAGGAAACATCAAAAAAATACTGGGAGACTTCTTGAAAGGACTTGGAGGAAAAGCTAAGTCTTAAATCCTTTAGCAGGGCTAAGGGAGTATGAGAAAGGGGTTATGTAAGAAAAGCGCGATTTTCTTACAGTAGGAAGAAGAAGAGGTTATTGAATGGCAGACGTCTTATCCCAAAGCCAAATTGATGCGCTTCTGAAATCCATGCAGGACGGACCACCCAAAGAAGAAAAGGTGGAAGAAAAACCTGCAGAGGTTTTGGAACCGAAGAAAGAAGAAGTGCAGAAGGAAGAAGAAACGTATAGCAAATACGACTTCTACAGTCCGAGAAAGTTCACCAAAGATAAAATTCGATTATTGCGGAGTATCTTCGATAACTATGCAAGAATTTTAACCTCTCAGGTGAATGGTATTTTCCGTACCATGACGGACATTACGGTTTTAGAGTTAAGAGAGACAAGATACTACGAATATGTCAATGCCTTCCATGAAAATGACTGTATGACGATAGTAGACACCTATGTGCAGGACAAGGGAAAGAGCAATGTGCCTATGATGAGTTATATCTCACCGGGACTTACCCTGACTCTGGTAAGCCACATGCTGGGAGGAAGCGATACTGTCATTAAGACGGAAGACGATTATCGTTATACCGATGTGGAGATGGCTCTGTACAAGAGAATCATGGAATACATCGTCCATGCTTTGGGAGACGGTTTCAGCAATTACATTAACGCAGAGTTTAAGATTGCAAAGATAGAAACCAACCCCTCCATGGTACAGGAAGTCGGATTGGATGAAACCGTAGTGCTGGCAGTGATGAATGTGGATATTTCCGGTTTAGCCATGGAAAGAATCCGTATTTGTCTTCCAGGAACCCTTCTGGAACATATGTTTAAGATTATTGATAACCGGAAACATCTGGCCAGAGGTTTTGCTTACGAGAACAACCAAGATACCATTATGGAACATTTGAAGTCTTCTACCTTCCCGATGACAGGACAGCTTGGGGTTGTCAAGCTGGACATCGAAGATCTCTATCACCTGAAGGTGGGGGATGTCATCGACCTAAACAAGGCGAAGAATTCCGCTGTAAAGCTCTATGTAGGAAGACAGCCCTGGTTTACCGGAAAGATGGGAGTATATAAGAAAAACATTGCCATTCGGATTGAAGACCGAATCATCCAAAAGGAAGATAAGGCGATGGAAGCGCTTTCCGATGCGGTAGCAAAGGAAGCGGAAACGGAAGAAATTCCGGAAGAAGAAATTTCACCGATGAATGTGATGGCACAAGACATTCAGGATTTACTGGATCCGGAGCCTTCTCTGGATGATGAGGAATAAACTGGTCTTAAGGCAGGAAACTGTCATAGAGATATAAAAAAAGCTTAGAATAAGGATAGGAGAAACGAAGATGGCAAAGATTTTGTTAGTAGATGATGCAGCGTTCATGCGAATGATGGTGAAGAACTCCCTTACAAAGGGCGGCTTTGCTGATTGCACCTTCGTGGAAGCACAGGATGGCATGGAAGCAGTAAAGAAGTTTGAAGAAGAGAATCCTGATCTTGTGATTATGGACATTACCATGCCCAACATGGATGGATTGCAGGCTCTGAAGAAGATCAGAGAAGCACATCCTGATGCGAAGGTTGTAATGTGCACCGCGATGGGACAGGAGAGCATGGTAGTGGATGCAATTAAGTCCGGAGCAAAGGACTTCGTTGTAAAGCCCTTTAATGCGGAGAGAATTACCTCCACCGTTAAGAACATCTTGGGCGGCTAAAAAAGAGTAGGAGCAGAGGAAGAAAATGTCATTTTTAAATTCATTCGATATTAGTGCATCAGGGATGAGCGCTCAGAGAGTCAGAATGGACATTGCGGCAGAGAATATTGCCAATGTGGATACCACCAGAACCGAAGCCGGCGGTGCATACAAGAGAAAAGATGTAGTGCTGGAAAGCTTCGGAGAACGCTCCTTCCAACAGGCCCTTCGAAATGCGCAAAATGGCAAGGGCTTCCGGGGACAGCATGCGGGAGTTCGTGTTCAGGGTGTCATTACCGACGATCGGGAGATGAAGAGGGTTTATAACCCAAATCATCCTGATGCGGATGCGCAGGGCTATGTAAACTACCCCAATGTGGATATTTTGAAGGAGACGGTGGACTCCATGTCTGCCACTCGTTCTTATGAAGCCAATGTTACCGCTTTGAATGCCATGAAAACCATGGCACAAAGAGCGCTGGACATCGGTAAGTAAGAAGGGGCGATAGGAACAGGAAACTGAGAATTAAAGGAGTAAGTTAGATGGGTGCGAATAGCTTCAATGAAATGGAAATCGATGCCATAGGCGAGATTATGAATATCAGCCTTGGGGCGTCAGCAACGGCAATATCCACTCTTCTTGGCACTAAAGTTAATATTACTACTCCTGTTGTGCAGGTGAAAAACAAAGAAAACTTTGAGTTTCGGGAATTAGAGCCGGCAATAGGAGTTGAAATTGCATACGTTCAAGGAATTGATGGCAGAAACATCATGATGTTTTCCCGGAACGACGTTCGTATCATCGTTTCCATGATGATGGGTTCGGAGATTCCGGAAGATGAATTCGTCATGGACGAAATCAACGCCAGTGCGATTCGTGAGGCAATGAACCAGATGATGGGAGCTTCGGCTACCGCTCTTTCTGAGTTCCTGGGAACAACCGTAGATATTTCTACCCCCATTTCTTACGAAATCACAGACGGCGCTGCATTTAAAGACAAGTATTTCGAAGGGAATGAAGAGAATGTTGTTATCCGCTTCACCCTGGAAATCGAAGATAACTTAAAGAGTGAATTCTTAAATATCATGTCTGTGGATCTGGTAAAGAAGCTTTTGAAGCCCTTTACCGCCCAGTTTGGTATGGGAGAAGAGGAAGATGATGAGGTGGTTGCCAGTAGTGAGGAAGCTGTATCGCCTCAAGTAGAAGAGCCTGCAGCGGAAGCACCGGCTGCAGAAGCGCCTGCGGCAGAGGAAGCTCCGATGCCTGCAAAGTCCGGTCCTATCGACCAGGCAACGGCGGATGCTTTACTGGCCAGCTTATTGGCAGAGCAAAACGGAGAGGGCGCCTCTGAAACGGCAGCCGCTCCTGCAGCAGAGCCTGCAGCTGCTCCGGAACCGGTAGCGGCAGCACCTGCACCGGTTGCAGAACCGGCAGCTCCTGCACCACAGCCTGCAGTAGCTCCCCAGATGGCAGCACCCCAGATGATGGCTATGCCTCAGGGCGTGGCTTATCAGGATCCTCTTACCTTGCAGCTCTTAAACCAGATGCAACAGTCTCAGACCCAGATGCTGGAATTGATTCGGGATATTCAGACAGCGAAGAATAAAGACACTAGACCTTCCGAGCCGTCTCTGATTAAACCCTTGAATTCCAGAGAATTTGAGAATGAAGGTGGAAGTGGGGGAGAAAATCCCGACAACAGAGAAATGCTGATGAAGGTACCTTTAGAGATTTCCGTAGAAATCGGAAGGACCAGAAAGCTGGTAAAGGATATCTTAGACTTTACCCAGGGTTCTCTGGTGGTTCTGGACAAGATGGCAGGAGAGCAGGCAGACCTCTACGTAAACGGAGAGTGCATTGCCAGAGGAGACATCGTAGTTGTAGAAGAAAACTTCGGTATTCGTATCACCGAGATTTTGAAGAAAGACATTAATCAGGAGAGCCTATAATGTTTCAACAGGATATCATCTCCCTTGTGTCCGGTTTTTTACTCTTCTGTCTCTTCCTTTTAGGAGCTTGGGCTCTACATCGTTTTATCGGAAAGTACGGAAGAATGTTCCAAAAAAGTCGATACATGCAAGTGGTTGACCATATACAGGTATCTCAGGACAGACAGCTGTTTATCCTTCGTTTAGAGAAGGAGAACCGCTGTCTCCTTGTGGCGTCAGGACCTGAAGGAATGAGACTCATTACCGAATTGCAGGAGGACTATGAGGGAGAGAATCCCTTAGGGAACGGAGAAAGCTTTCTTTCCGTATTTCAAAAGGAAGGGGCAAAGCTTTTACAGAAGAAGCTGCAAGGAAAGAATGAAGTAAAGAATGCCGCCGGCGCATGGAATGGGGAAGAGGAGAAAGCTTCCGCTTCCGATTTGGATAGTGAGGTATAAGGATGAATGAATTATTGTCGGGATTAAATGGCGGTTCCGTTCCTACCCTGGAACTGATCTACTTATTAACCCTTGTGGCATTACTGCCTTCCATTGTGATTATGATGACTTCCTTTACCAGAATCATCATCATTTTATCCTTTACCAGAAATGCTATGGGTGTTCAGCAAACGCCTCCCAACATGGTTTTGGCGGGGATTGCTTTCTTTTTGACCCTCTACATCATGAGCCCCACCCTGAATAAAATTAATGCGGAG
>CALHIC010000342.1 GCA_938030845.1 uncultured Oribacterium sp.
AAAGCTTGCCAACCTGATTATTCTGATGGTAAAGGCCTATGCCAGCATCAGCAGGATTGAAGAAGTAATGGAGCGAAAGAATGATGGATCGCCTGCGTCTAAGGGTATTTCTACTAAGCCTTATGAAAAAGTAATCCAATCTAATCCGGCTCAAGACGGCAAGAAGCCGGGAATTCTTATGGATTATCTTTCCTTTTCCTATGACAGCGGAGAGGAAAGAGCTCTTTCCGATATCAGCTTTTCTCTAGAAGAAGGGGAGAGCTTAGGAATTATCGGCGGTACCGGATCCGGAAAATCCACTCTGGTTTCCCTGATTTGCGGATTTTATAGGGATTATGAGGGAGAAATTTTCCTCTGGGGAAGAAACTTAAGAGAGTATTCGGAACAAGAGCTTCGGGAAAGCATTGCCTATGTCCCTCAAAAGGCAGTACTTTTTTCCGGAACGCTTAAGGAAAATCTCCTTTGGAGAAAGAAGGATGCAAAGGATGAAGAGCTCTGGAAAGCCTTGGAAATTGCTCAGGGAAAGGAATTTGTAGAGGCAAAGGGGGAAGGTCTGAATTTATCCGTCAGTATAGAAGGTAAGAACTTTTCAGGAGGACAAAGACAAAGGCTTTCTATAGCCAGAGCCCTGGTGGGAGATTCCAAGCTTTTGATTTTGGATGATTCCTCCTCCGCATTGGATATGCTGACAGAAAGGAAGCTTCGAACGGCACTGGAGGAGGAATATCAAGGAAAGAAAAGTCTTTTGGTGATTTCTCAAAGAGTGTCCAGCATCAGACATTTACCGAAGATTCTGGTTTTGGACCAAGGAAGGCTCATCGGTGTAGGAAGTCATCAGGAGCTTTTGGAGCATTGTTCGGTATATCAGGAAATCTGTGCTTCGCAGAAGCAGGGAAAGGAGGAGTAAGATGTCTAAGGAAAACAGAACTGCGGGAGAAGCCTTTCGGAAGCTCTTTCGCTTTATGAAACCTTATAAATTCGCTTTGCTCCTTTCCATTGTCTCAGCCTTTCTGTCCGTAGTATTTTCTCTTTTTTTGCCGATTCTTTTAGGAAAGGCCATCGATAAGATTGCCGGAAAGGGCACAGTGGATTTTCCCGGACTGGGACAGATTTTTAAGGCTATGCTTTTGGTTCTTATAATGGCAGTGTTTTTTCAATGGTTGATGAACCAAGTAAATACCTATTTGACCTTTCATGTGATTGAAGATTTACGAGAGAAGGCTTTTTCCCATATTCAGGCTGTTCCCTTATCCTCCATCGATTCCAAGGAACCGGGGGAGATTTTAAGTCGTTTGACCACAGATATAGAACAGATATCTCAAGGCTTATTTGTTTTATTGAATCAGTTTTTGCAGGCCGTGTTCAGTATTCTGGAAACTGCCTTTTTCCTCTTCCTTTTAGAATGGAGGATTGCGTTGGTTCTTTTAGCGATGACTCCTCTGTCTTTTTTCATCGCAAAGTTTATTTCCAAACGCTCTTACCTGTATTTTCAAAACCAGTCCAAGAGTAGAGGAGAGATAGCCGCCTTCAGTACAGAGGCTATCGGAAATGTGAAGCTTCTGAAAGCTTTTATGCAGGAAGCCCCCAAAGAGTCCTTGTATCAGGAGAAAAATGAGAGACTTTCCCGATATAGTATGCAAGCAAACTTCTACAGTTCTTTGGTTAACCCCTTTACCCGTTTTTTAAATGCCCTAGGCTATGCCTTGGTGGGGGGAATCGGGGCACTGATTTGCCTGAGAGGGACTTTAAGCATCGGTCAGTTGTCCTCTCTATTGGCTTATGCCACCCAGTATGCCAAGCCCTTTAACGACATTACTTCCGTGATTACGGAAATTCAAAATGCATTAGCTGCCGCATCTCGTGTCTTTGACTTTCTGGAAGAAGAGGAAATGCAGCCAAAGGCGGAGGAAAGAGAACTTCCGAAGCCGGTGGAAGGTTATTTGGAGCTTTCCGGATTGTATTTCTCCTATACCAAGGAGCAAAAGTTGATTCAAGATTTGAGCCTTTCCGTACAAGCCGGGCAAAATATTGCGATAGTCGGCCCTACAGGATGCGGTAAAACTACCTTAATTAATCTTTTAATGCAATTTTATGAACCGAATCAGGGAGGGATTTCTATTGACGGAATTTCCTATGAAAAGCTATCCGACCATAGCCTTCGTTCTGCCTATGGCATGGTTCTTCAGGACAGCTGGCTAAAATCCGATACGGTTTTGGAAAACATTCGTTACGGATCGCCGGAGAAGAGTATAGAAGAGGTCATTGAAGCCGCTAAACGTGCCGGTTGTCATCATTTTATTATGCAGCTTCCAAAGGGCTATGACACGCCTCTTCCGGAGGATGGAGGAAATCTTTCCCAGGGGCAAAAGCAGCTTCTTTGTATCGCCAGAGTGATGTTAAGAGATCCGGCCATTTTGATTTTGGATGAGGCCACCAGCTCCATTGATACCAGAACGGAAGAAAAGGTACAAAGAGCCTTCCAGGAAATGCTGAAGGGCAGAACCGCTTTTATCGTGGCCCATCGTCTTTCTACAATCCAGAATGCGGATTGCATTTTGGTGATGAAAGATGGTAATGTGATTGAAAAGGGGAGTCATGAGGAGCTTTTACGACAAAAGGGCTTCTATAAGAATCTTTATGAAAGCCAATTTCAAGGAGCAGAGAATTGAATTTTGCAAAAGAACAGAAAAGGGTAATTTGTCGGCGCTTGACAAGCTGTTAAATTCTCCTTAAAATTGCAAAGTTTAGAAAAATTATAAGATAAACGGAACAGTATATTGTAGGATAAGAATTACGTAAGAGTCGTAAGACACTAATCAGTATGTGATTCCGTCAGGATAGCTCATGATAAGGAGGGAGATATAGTGCAAGAGGAAAAAGTCATGCAGGAGGATAAACTGCAGGTATTGAAAATATTGTCTAAATCCATTCGTGAATTTAAAAAAGACTCCATACTTTGTCCCCTTTTGGTTACCGGAGAAGTCATTCTGGAATGTATGATTCCTTTTTTCACTGCCCAATTAGTGAACAGAATGAAGGAAAATGCCTCCATGCAGATGATTTTGCATTATGGATTGATTCTTGTGGTGATGGCCATACTTTCCCTTCTTTTTGGACTTTGGGCGGGAAATTATGCCGCTTCCGCTTCCACCGGCTTTGCCCGGAATATTCGAAGAGATATGTTCCAAAGAATTCAGGGTTTTTCCTTTGAAAATATCGATCGTTTTGAAAGCTCTTCCCTGGTAACAAGACTGACCACGGATATCAGCAATGTACAGATGGCCTATATGATGCTGGTTCGTACCGCATTCAGAGGTCCTCTGATGATTGTTTTTTCCTTTGCGGCAGCCTTTTTCTTAGGCGGTAGAATGGCCATTATTTTTTGTTTTGTTGTTCCTGTTTTGGCTATTGGGTTGATCCTTATCACCAAAAAGGCTATGGGTATTTTTAACGAGATCTTTAAGCGCTATGATGCCTTAAATGAGTCTGTGGAAGAAAATATTCAGGGCATGCGGGTAGTGAAAACCTATGTTCGGGAAGATTATGAGAAAGAAAAGTTTAATGGAAAGGCAGAGTCTTTGGCCCTGGACTTTATTTCAGCAGAAAAACTGATTGCCTTAGCCAACCCCTTGATGCAGTTCTGTCTTTTTGTGGTTGTGCTTTTTGTCTTAAGCTTCGGTTCTTATTTAGTGGTTAGTACAAGCGGTTCTGCTTTAGATGTAGGACAGCTTTCCGCCCTCTTAACCTACAGCTATCAGATTCTTTCCAGCCTGATGCTGGTGGCCATGGTATTTGTGATGGTAGTGATTTCCGCAGCTTCCTCTCGGAGAATCGCTGAAGTTTTAACGGAAGAAAGTACCATGGAGAATCCGGCAGAGGGCATTAAGCTAGTAAAGGACGGCTCCATTGATTTTAATCATGTATACTTTAAGTATTCCAAGGATGCAAAAAAGAATGTATTAACTGACATTTCCCTTCATATTCCCTCAGGACAAACCGTGGGAATCCTGGGAGGAACAGGTTCAGCCAAGTCTTCACTGACTCAGTTGATTTCCCGTCTTTATGATGTGACGGAGGGAGAAGTCTTGGTTGGTGGTGAGGATGTTCGAAAATACGATATTCAAGCGTTGAGAGACCAGGTGGCTGTAGTATTACAGAAGAATATTCTCTTCTCCGGAACAGTGGCGGAGAATCTTCGCTGGGGAAATCCAAAGGCTAGCCAGGCTGAGCTGGAAGAGGCCTGCAGGCTGTCCCAGGCCGCAGAATTTATCGAGAGAATGAAAGAAGGCTACGAAAGTCACGTGGAGCAGGGAGGAAGCAATTGCTCCGGAGGGCAGAAGCAAAGACTTTGTATTGCCAGAGCCTTGTTGAAGAAACCCAAGATTTTAATTTTGGACGATTCCACCTCGGCGGTGGATACCAAAACAGATGCCTTTATTCGGAAGGGCTTTAAGGAATTTATTCCGGATACCACGAAGATTATTATTGCCCAAAGAGTTTCTTCTGTAATGGATGCGGACCAGATTCTGATTATGGACAAGGGAGAAATTATTGCCAGAGGTACCCATGAGGAACTGATGGAGAATTCTCCGATTTACAGAGAAACCTATGAGTCCCAGAACAGAAAGGAGGTAGAGGATGGAGAATAAGGGAAGACCGAAGAATTTTATGAAGACCTTAGGCAGAATCATAAAGGACTTATTTTCCTTTTATCCAACACTTCTGCCTATTACTCTTTTGTTTATTGTAATTAATGCGGTTGTAACCTCTATCCCGGCGATTTTTCAGCAAAAGATTATCAGTTTGATTGAAACGGTTTATAAGGAAGGTAATTGGAACGCGGTATCCTCCGATATTTTAAGACTGGTTGGGATTTTACTGGTGTTTTACACCATTTCCCTGATTTGTGCCTATTGCTACAATATGAATATGGCCACCATTACCCAGGGCTCCTTAAAACAGTATCGTCTGAAACTGTTTAACCATATGCAGGATCTGCCCATTGCATTTTTCGACCAAAACAAAACCGGGGATATCATGAGTCATTATACCAATGACATTGATGCCATGAGACAGTTTATCTCTATCTGTATTCCTCAGGCTATTTCTTCCCTGATTACTGTGATTACGGTAGTTTCCATTATGCTGTATTACTCCCTTTGGCTAAGCCTCTTGGTTGTGCTTGGATCCTTCTTTATGCTTCGGATTGTAAAGGTAATCGGAGGAAAGTCCAGCCATTACTTTGTTCGTCAACAGGAGGAGTTGGCCCGTTCCGAAGGCTTTATCCAGGAAATGATGAACGGACAGAAGGTCATTAAGGTCTTTAATCATGAAGAAAAGAGTATTCAGGACTTTGACCGCTATAATGATGAATTGTTCCGGGTTTCTAATGAAGCCAACCGTTACTCCAATGTGATTATGCCCATCCTAAACAATATCGGAAATATCCTTTATGTTTTGGTTGCCATTGTGGGAGGAGCACTTTTGGCCTTCCATGTGCCCAATATTTCCATTTCCGGATTAGGCTTAAGCATTGCTATCGTTATCCCCTTCCTGAATATGACCAAGCAGTTTGCAGGTGTGGTGGGACAGATTTCCTCGGAAGTTAATGCCGTGGTTATGGGTGTTGCCGGTGCGAACAGAGTTTATCAGATGATTGATGAAGAGGTGGAAGAGGACGAAGGAAAGGTTTGCCTTGTGAACTGTTCCCACGAGGGAGACCGTCTGGTAGAAAGCAAGAAGAGAACAGAGCTCTGGGCTTGGAAGAGCATTTTACCGGATGGAAGCATTTCCCTGAAAGAACTGAAAGGGGACATGGAGCTTAAGGGAGTGGATTTTTCCTATGATGGAAAGCGTCAGATTCTAAAGAATATTGATGTTTTTGCAAGACCGGGAGAAAAAGTAGCCTTTGTAGGAGCCACCGGTGCGGGAAAAACCACCATTACCAACCTTTTGAATCGTTTCTATGATATCCAAAGGGGAGAAATTATCTACGACGGCATCAATATTCGGGATATTGCCATTTCCGATTTAAGAAGATCCATTGCGGTAATTTTGCAGGATACCGTGCTCTTTACCGGAACCGTAATGGAAAATATTCGTTACGGAAAGCTGGATGCAACGGATGAAGAATGTATTGCGGCGGCTAAGCTTGCAGGAGCGGATGATTTCATTACAAGACTTCCAAAGGGCTATGATACGGAGCTGAGTGCTAACGGAGGCAACCTGTCCCAGGGACAGAGACAGCTTTTATCCATTGCCAGAGCCGCGGTAAATGATCCTCCTGTCCTTATCATGGATGAAGCCACCAGCTCCATTGATACCAGAACGGAGGCTATTGTACAGAAGGGTATGGATGCCCTGATGGCCGGAAGAACCGTTTTTGTGATTGCTCACAGACTTTCTACCGTACAAAACTCTGATGTCATCATGGTTTTGGAACAGGGAGAAATTATAGAGCGAGGCAGTCATAAGGATTTGATTGCCGCAAAAGGAAAGTACTATCAGCTTTATACCGGAGCCTTTGAGTTGGAGTAAGCTTAGTATTTTTGTAGCTTTAAAGCAAAATAAGCTTGCAGTTTTTGTAGCTTGGAACCGGAATAAGCTTGTATTTCACTCTTGCCATGGAGAAAGAAGCTGTGCTATACTGCGGGAGATGCCACAATAGCACAGTCGGTAGTGCATCTGATTCGTAATCAGAAGGTCACCAGTTCAAGTCTGGTTTGTGGCCTCTCTTCAGCAGGGAAGTGGTCTTGGCTTCCCTGCTTTTTTGTTTCGTTGGATGCTATTTTTGGAAAAAGCGGTCGATAGATAGAATAGGGAGTTTGAGGGATATGGAAGAGCAGGGGAAGGAAGAGAAGAAAACAAGTATAGAGCTGAAGACGGAAGAAAAGGAAAAGCAGGATTTCACGGATAGGAATAGTCCTGGGGATGGAGAGAAGGAAAAGGAACAAAAGCGAGTTGTTGTCATACTGTTTTTGGTATTCCTGATGGCTGCTTTATCTTTTTTTCTTCCAAAGGCCTTTAACAAAAAGGATGGAAGAAAAGTACAGATTTTAAAAAACGGAATTGTTTTGATTGAAAAAAATCTCTCGGAAAACAGCAAAATCTTGATTATGGATAACGAAGCCAGAGAAGTAGACTTTAAGGAGAATCTGGCATCCCTTTCCGACGATGAGGTAAATCCGGCAAAACATGAGGTGAACTTTATAGAAATTAAGGACGGAAAGGTACTTTGTACGGAATCCAACTGTAATAATCAAATCTGTGTACATACTCCGGCCATCAGTGAGGAAAATCAGGACTTACCCATTGTTTGCCTACCCCACGGATTAATCATTCAAATTATTACAAAATCCTAACATTTCCCGAGATTAGCTTACAAATCTCATTTCCATATTGCGAAAAGAGAAGCTATGCTTTATCATGCAGAGGTATCGTTTTATTAAAAAAGGAAAAGAAAATGAAGAAGAATTGGAAAATTTTAGTAGTGAATTCAATTTGCCTGCTTTCACTTTTTTCCGCCATTCCGGCTTATGCAGGTCGTTGGCAGAAGGGAAACGGCAAGAACAGCAATAAATGGTGGTACAATCATCAGGATGGAACCTATCCAAAGGCTACTTGGGCTTGGATTGACGGTAACGGTGACGGCCTTGCTGAGTGCTATTATTTTGATGCCAACGGTTGGCTAAAGTCCAATACCACGGTGGAAGGCTATAAGGTAGATACTACCGGTGCCTGGCTTAAGGATGGTGTTGTGCAGGTGAAGGCAATCGGAGAAGCGGGAGTTTATACCAACGGTAAGAATGAGTCCAGCTCCGGAACCATTGATGTAATGGGATCGGATTTGGATTTAGGAACAGCCGTTTCCGATCAGGAAAACCAGAAGCCTTCTGTGGAGAAGAAGAGCTCCTCTTCCAAGAAGGCAAGTGCAAAGGAAGAAAAGAAGAGCGGACAGGATGTTCTTGACTTTTCCGGCTCTTATTCCGGCCCTGTAGTGGAAGGGGACAGCAACCTTGCAACGGAAAAGCCGGTTAAGAACAAGGCTGAGAATTTCAGCGGAAATGTTGGAAACAGTGCACAGGATTTGAAGAAGTCCGAGGCTACGGAGCTGATTAGCTATGCTCGTTCCTTTATTGCGGTGCTTCCTTATAAGGTGGCAGGAACTTCTCTTACAACCGGTGCGGATTGTTCCGGATTTACCCAGGAGGTATTTAAGAAGTTCGGTATTTCCATTCCCAGAGATTCCCGTTCCCAGTATGCTTCCGCACAGAAGATTTCTGCGGAAGAGTTACAGCCCGGCGATTTAGTATTTTATGGTTCCTCCCCAAGCACCATTTATCATGTGGGAATTTATTCCGGAAACGGAACCATAATCCACTGTACCAGAACCGGTGACTTTGTTCGAGAGCACGATGTTTTCTACAAGAAGCCATACGGATACGGAAGATACACAAAATAATTTTCTTTTCTTTAATTTCATAGATAAAAAATCAGCAAAAGATCGATAAATTCGGCTCATACCGATTTATCGGTCTTTTTTCATGTTCTTAACGAGTATCGCACGCGTAGTGTGCGATATCTCGTTTGAAACTTTCTGAAATTTTTTCAGTTTCATTTCAGTAAAGCTTTCTATACTGGGGCTATCTCAAAAAGAAAGGAGATGTTGAAATTGAAAAAGCAGAACATATTCAAAAGATTTGAGAAAAAATATTTACTGACAAAAAATCAATATGAAAGACTTTTAGAAAAGCTTCAGGGGAAAATACTGGAAGACAGCTATCCGCACTACAGTATTTACAGTCTGTACTTTGACAACGATAGCTTCTCCTCTGTCAGAAAATCCATAGAAAAGCCAAAGTATAAAGAAAAGCTGAGACTTCGGTCCTATGGCTTGCCCAATCAAGATAAGGAATTGTTTTTGGAACTGAAGAAAAAATATCAAGGAGTAGTATATAAAAGAAGAATTTCTCTTTCTTATCAGGAAGCGGAGGATTATCTCTTCCGTAAGATTCATCCCAAGGAGGAGAGCCAAATCTTCCGGGAAATTGATTACAGCAGAAAGAAAGAGGAGCTGGAGCCGAAGGTCATGATTCGTTATGATCGGGATGCTTATATGGGAAAGGAAGACTCTGAATTTCGAATCACTTTTGATCAAAATATTCGAGGCTATACCTTACAGGGAAGCTTAGACAGAGAAGAAGAGGGCTTTAAGCTTCTACAAAACGGAGAGGTTCTGATGGAAGTAAAAAGCAGCGGTGTTCTTCCCCTATGGTTTAGTCAAATCCTATCCGAGGAATCCATCTTTATGGGAAATTTTTCCAAGTACGGAAATTATTATAAAAGCGTTATCTTCCCGAATTTGCGATTCG
>CALHIC010000343.1 GCA_938030845.1 uncultured Oribacterium sp.
CCGGAGATGTGAAGGGAGCTTGGGAAGAGCAGAAGAGAGCACTTCCTTTGATTCATAGCCTCTTTATGGAAGTAAATCCCATTCCGGTAAAGGCAGGAATGAATTTACAGGGGAAGGCTGTGGGAGGAATGCGTCTTCCGTTGACAGAGATGGAAGAAGCACATCAAGAAGTATTAAAAGAAGAAATGCGCCGCTACGGGATTTTATCCTAATAGAGAAGAGGGGGCTGTGAAGAAAAGAAAATAAATGCAGGATAAACTGTTTCTTATTTTCTTCTTTTTCGCCCCTCTTTTTTTCTGCGGAAAAATGAAATAGAATAAACAAGAAAAAGTAGAGTGGTTTTCCGAAGCTGAAGGAGGAAAAAGATGAGGGTATTATTACATGGTGCGAAGGGCGTGATGGGACAGAATGTGCAGGAGGTAGCAAAGCAGACGGAGGGGATGGAGATTGTAGCCGGTCTGGATTCCCATACGGATTTGAATCACCCCGGATTTCCGGTTTACGGAAGTGGCGCGGAAGTAAAGGAAGAATTTGACTGTATCATTGATTTTTCCGTAAAAGAGGCAGTGGATGCTCTTTTGGATTTTGCAGTGAAGAAAAAGAAGCCTCTTGTGCTTTGTACTACAGGCTTATCTGAGGCTCAGGAAAAGAAGCTTCAGGAGGCTTCCAGACAGATTCCCATCCTTCGTTCCGGCAATATGTCTTTGGGCATTAATCTTTTACAGGAGCTCTTACGGATTGCCGCGAAAAAGCTTTATGAAAACGGCTTTGACATCGAAATTATGGAGGCTCATCATCGCAGAAAAAAGGATGCCCCCAGCGGAACCGCTTTAATGCTGGAAAAGGCTGTAGAAGAGGGAATCGGAGAAAGCTTAGAGATGGTTTATGACCGTTCCGGAAGAGATACCGCCAGAGAGAAGAGAGAAATCGGGATGTCTTCCCTTCGGGGAGGTACCATTCCCGGAATTCATGAGGTGATTTTTGCCGGTGAAGATGAGGACATCAGCCTAAATCATACTGCCTACAGTAGGAAAATCTTTGCTAAGGGAGCTATTACCGCTGCCTTTTTCCTGGAAAAGCAGGAGCCGGGAAACTATAGTATGGCGGATGTTTTGAAATAATAGGGGAGGAATCATGAGTCATCAAAGCTATGAAAGCCCATTGTCCGGGAGATATGCCTCCGAGGAAATGCAGAGCATTTTTTCTTCCGATTTTAAATTTAAAACCTGGAGGAAGCTCTGGATTGCTCTGGCGGAAAGTGAGAAGGAGCTGGGACTGCCCATTACGGAGGAACAGATTCAGGAATTAAAGGAGCATGCAGAGGACATCAATTACGATGTGGCCATGGCCAGAGAGAAAGAAGTACGCCATGATGTGATGAGCCACGTCTATGCCTACGGAGTCCAGTGTGAAAAGGCAAAGGGAATCATTCATCTTGGGGCTACCTCCTGTTATGTGGGAGACAATACGGACCTGATTACCATGCGAGAGGGCTTAAAGCTTCTTCGGAAAAAGCTTTTAAACTGCATGAAGGTCTTAGCGGACTTTGCCATGGAGTATAGAGGACTGCCCATGCTTGGCTATACACACTTTCAGGCGGCACAGACCGTTACTCTTGGGAAGAGAGCCAGTCTTTGGTTACATGATTTGTATCTGGATTTTCTGGATGTGGAGGAATGCATTTCTTCCTTAAAGCTTTTAGGTTCCAAGGGAACTACCGGAACCCAGGCTTCCTTCCTGGAGCTTTTCGAAGGAGACCATGAAAAATGTAGAGAGCTGGACAGAAAGATTGCAAGGAAAATGAATTTTCCGGGAGTTTATCCCGTATCCGGCCAAACCTACAGCAGGAAAATTGATTCTAAGATTCTGGCGATTCTGTCCGGAATCGCCCAATCCGCCCATAAGTTTTCCAATGATATCCGGCTTTTACAGCATTTGAAGGAAGTGGAGGAACCATTTGAGAAAAAGCAAATCGGTTCCAGTGCCATGGCCTATAAGCGGAATCCCATGCGCTGTGAAAGAATTGCGGGCCTTGCCAACTTCGTGATGGCGGAGAGCCAGAATCCGCCCATGACTGCTGCAACCCAGTGGTTTGAACGGACCTTGGATGATTCGGCCAATAAGAGACTTTCCGTGCCCCATGCCTTTTTGGCTACAGACGGGCTTTTGGACCTCTATTACAATGTGGCTTCCGCCTTGGTGGTTTATCCGAAAATGATTGAAAAGCATCTTCGGGAAGAGCTTCCCTTTATGGCTACGGAAAACATCCTGATGGATGGGGTGAAAAGAGGGGGAGACCGGCAGGAGCTTCACGAGAAAATCAGAAGTTATTCCATGGAAGCGGGACAGCGGGTGAAACGAGACGGTTTAGACAATGACCTCTTGCAAAGAATTGCGGAAG
>CALHIC010000344.1 GCA_938030845.1 uncultured Oribacterium sp.
GAAATACCAATCATCATTGCTGCTCCCCGTCCGACACCCATTCCGCTCAGACTCCCAAGACTATCCGCAGCTAAGCCGGAAACTGCATAGGCAATAACATAGCCTAGCTGCGAGAGAAAGCCTATAAATCCCCAAGCTCTACCCTGTAAAGCATCCGGTATATTTGTCCTGCAAAGATAATCCATGCAGTTGTTGCAAAGAGGTAAGGTAGCAAAGAAAAAGAAACCAAATATACTGATGCTGACCAGATTTTCAAATATTGACATACCAATCATAAAGATTCCCGCCATAAAAAAGGAGATTTGAAGAACTTTTCCATATTCCTTTTTAATCCCGATGCCTCCAAGAAGTATTCCCGATACAAGCATTCCACTTGCACATAGGGTTTCTACAATGCCCAGCACCTTGGAGTCTGAAAAAGAAAGAATCATCGGCTCAACAAGAATTTGCAAAGTCCCAAGAAACAGGGTAATCAGAGAAGAACACAGGACAAGCACAAAAACGCCTTTCTCTATGTGGATTGCTCTCCAGCCTTCTTTCATGCTTTCCAAAAAGGACTGTTTCTCTGTAGGCTGTTTTGCTTTTATTCCTCGCCTTACAATAAAGGTCGTTGTAATCGTAACAAAGAAGGTAGATACATCAATGAGCAGCAACAGGGAAATGTCATGATATGCCAGCAATAGGCCTGCTATAACGGGCGAGAACAGATATCTGGCACTTCCTGCCAAAGACACTAATCCGGAGGCTTTGGAAAACTCCTCCTTGGATAATAAATCCGTGATCGTTGCTCTGTAAGAAGGATCTAAAAGGGAGGAAAATATGGCACTGACGAACACGCCTATACATATCTGAACGAGGTTTGCTTCTCCATGTAGCATGCAGAGGAAAATGTAAAGGATGCCAAGTCCTGAACAACCGTCTCCAATCATCATCAGAACTCTTCTATCGTAACGGTCAGCCAACACTCCTGCCGGAACAGTGAAAAGAAGGGTAGGCAGAAATCCAAGTAAAGTCACCAATGCCATTCCTGCCGCACTGCCTGTTTTTTGAAAGACATAAACCCCAAGTCCAAAAGAAGTGAGTCCGCCACCTATAGACGATATGAGCTCCCCAATCCAAAGAAGGAGGAACTTTTTCATTTCGGAACTCATCTTAATTTCCCTCCCCAAATCGTGTTTTCAAGAGTCTTCCAACGTGCTCCGTTCCAAAAAACATTTTCTTATTCAGCAGTACAATAATCGCCGTTACAATGAAAATCACAATGGTTTCCACACACTTTGTCTCCGCCGTCATCGCGATTTTTTCCTGCATGAAGTTTACAAACAGATGGAAAACCATGCAGGCCAGAATGGAGCGGTCGCTGACCAGATACACCCATGTGATGATATATCCCATGAGGATAGCACCCACGAAGAAATTAATGACAAACAAGGGATTAACCATAAGTCCTGCCTGATATGTCCCCTTAATAAATAGTAGGGGAAAATGCCAGAATGACCACAAGATTCCAAAAATCAGAGATTCAATAAACCAGTCCATATATTGCCCTATGGAGTCTTCGCAATATCCCTTCCAACCTACTTCTTCAATAATCGAAGCCAGTGTAATGGTCACAAAAGCAGATCCTATTCCCACTCCGGTAAAGGAAAAATCTTCCGTAAAGGAAAACTGCTTTAAGGATTGTCCAAATAAAAGGGATAAAAGTATAGAAAAAACAATAATCAGCGCATAAATAACCACTGCCCAAAATACATTCATCCACTTTACTTTATAAAAGCCTATAATCTTTTCCTTAAGATCTCTCTTCAAGTCCTCACTGCCGGATGCAAGCACAAATACTGTAGAGACTACTGCCGGCGCAAGGAGACCCAGCAACATCAATACCGCAGCCTTGTCTTCAGAAATAAAGATTGCCGGTATCCAGAAGATCCATGTGAAAAAATACGCACAGAAAAAGAATAACCACGGTCTATATCGATATTCATCTTTATCCAGTATGAACTGTTCTTTGTTCTGTGCTTTATTCTGTGCTTTATTCTGTGCTTTATTCTGCGCTTTATCCTGCGCTTTATTCTGCGCTTTGATTATCCCCTTGCTCATTATCTCGCTCATTCCTTTGCTCATTCCTTTGCCCCCTCTACTAAGACCTTACTGATAAAATGCATGGTTCCGGATTTTGCACCCAAAGACTTCTCCAGCATATCGATATACACCTCTACATCTTTTTCACCAAAATTCCCATAATCGAACATATGCTGACTC
>CALHIC010000345.1 GCA_938030845.1 uncultured Oribacterium sp.
GGATAAGTATATCGGTATTCCCAATGCTTCCACACCACAGCTTTTTGCTTACCGTACCGACATTTTCCCGAACGGACTTCCTGACACTTGGGAGGAGTACAGAGAAGAGCTTAAGAAGGTAACCAAGAAGGATGAAGGCTTCTACGGTGCTTCCATTTCCGGTATCACCGGACAGCTGGGCGGCGTTTTTGACTATGTACTTTGGTCTAACGGTGGTGCATGGGCGGATGAAGATTGGAAGGTTACCATTGATTCTCCCGAAACCAGAAAGGCTTTAGAGCATTTGAATGATGTACAGGAGTCTTTGGATCCCAACTGGTTAAACTGGGGAACCGACCAGTCCATTCAGGCTTTCTTAAATGGAGATGCAGCAGTATGTGAGACCTGGCCTACATTAGGCCTGGTACAGGATGCTGACAATCCTGAAAAGTCCAAGGTAGTAGGAAAATGGGCATTGTCCGTAATTCCAAAGGAGAAGACGGGAATCACCCTGCTTTCCGCATGGGACTGTGCAATTCCGGAAGGCTCCAAGAATAAGGATTTGGCTTGGGAGTGGATTAAGATGTATACCAGCCTGGACAAGCAGAAGGAATTCTACGACAACCATGGCATTCTCTCTCCGAGGAAGGCTTTCTGGGAAGAGGATGGCATTAAGGGTACATACATGGATACCGTTCGTGAGGCACTGGACACCGCAAATATGTGGTGGAGAGTGGCGGCCTCTACACAGGTGGACACCAGCTTTAACACTTTGATTTCTGCATATCTTTCCGGACAGAGCGATCTGGAGACAACTGTGAAGGAAATGCAGGCAGCAGTGGAAGAAGCCTTGCAGCAGGCTCCTCCTGAAGAGGGAACCAAGAACTATAATCATTAATCTATTTTGTAGAGAAGTATTTTTGCTTGTCTCAAAAAAACAGTTTTAAAAAGAATATGCTAGAAAGTTAGAGGAATACAGTATGAATGGCACAGAAATAAGAAAAGGAAATAGGGGTAGAGGAGAAAGGCTGTGGTCTTGGCTTTTCCTGCTTCCTACCATTTTATTCTTAGGCTTTACGGCCTTGTTACCCCTACTGTATTCCCTCTATCTCAGTTTATTTCAATACAAAATCAATCTTCCCAATGCCGTTCCCAAGTTCATCGGCATTGGGAATTATCTTCGGATGCTTCAGGACAAAAACTTGGGGGTGAGTGTGGGAAACACCGTCCTTTTTGCGGTGGTTTCCGTGTCTTTAGAGTTGGTTTTAGGGCTTTTGGCCGCTATGATGCTTTGCGGTACCAAAAGGATTTATCGCATTTTTACTTCATTACTCTTGATTCCCATGATTATGGCTCCGGTGGCCATCGGTACCTTATTTCGAATGATGTTGGACGGCAGTACAGGAATCATCAATTACCTCTTGCATTTTGTAGGTGTACCCCAAATGAACTGGCTGAGTAATCCAAAAACTGCTATGCCTGCGGTGATTTTTGTCAATGTGTGGCAGTTAATTCCCTGGGTATGCATCATTACCATGGCAGGGCTAAAGTCTCTTCCGCAAGATGCGCTGGAAGCGGCCAGGGTGGATGGGGCGAAGAATCGCCACATCTTTTTCCAAATCGTGCTTCCCATGATTAGTCCCTTGCTGATTATTGTACTTATGCTTCGCTTTGTAGATGCCTTTAAGGTGTTTGACACCATTTATACTATGACCAATGGCGGTCCGGGAAATGCTACGGAAATGCTGCCAAACTACATTTACAAACAAGGCCTGAAGTTCTTTGATGCCGGCTATACGGCGGCTCTGGCTATGGCCTTCGTTTTCTCTATGACCATCATCAGTTTCCTTTTCCTCCGTTGGAGAAGACATGTGGAAGAGAAAGTTTTGTAATCGGAGAAGTAGAAAGGAAGAGAAATATGGCTAGAAAGCAAAGAATGGATGTAAATGATTCCATGGTGCATGAAATATTGGGAAATGTGTGGGGAAGGCCTTTTCGTATAGTGTTTACCGCTGTGCTGATGTTGCTGGTTTTATTTCCCTTATACTGGCTTTTTTCCAGTGCTTTTAAGATTCGGGCGGAGTATTTGGCGAATCCTCCTTTATTGATTCCCCATGTTTTCACCATGGAAAATATTAAAACGGTGTTGTCTATGAACGGTCTTGGACGACAGTTTATGAATTCCATGATTGTAAGCCTTAGCTCCACTGCCATTTCCCTGCTTTTCGGCTCCATGGCGGCATATAGTTTGGTGCGAGGCAAATTTTCCAACCTGACCAGACAGATTTTCGGCCTTTGGTTTATGATTCAGAAAATGTATCCGGCTATTGCTACAGCCATTCCCATCTACCTTGTGATGCGAAAGCTACAGCTTATTGATACCCTGCCGGCTTTGATTATTATGAATACCAGCTTTAACCTGCCATTGGTTATCTGGCTGATGATGGGATTCTTCGCCCAGGTACCTATTGAGATGGAAGAATCTGCCAGAATTGACGGATGCCATTTCCTAAGTCGCTTCTTCTATGTGGTTTTTCCGGTAACAAAGTCCGGCATTGTGGCGGCAGGAATCCTGGCTTTTGTGGGAGCATGGAATGAATTCCTCTTTGCGGTTATTTTAAGTATCAATAAGTCTAAGACATTGCCCGTAGTTATCGCAGGTTTTATTACCGACAAGGGCTTGGATTGGGGGCCCATGGCGGCGACTTCTCTGATTAGCTTGTTACCGGTTTTGGTACTGGTATACCTTTGCCAGAAGCAGTTCGTGGAAGGACTGGCCATGGGAGCGGTGAAGGGGTAGGTTTTTACACTAATAAAGTGGTTAGTACTATAGAATTTACTATAGTATTAACCACTTTTTCTTTATTTCAAAA
>CALHIC010000346.1 GCA_938030845.1 uncultured Oribacterium sp.
TATATTGCTTAGAAAACTATTTTGATTTTTCTATAGTGCTTTCTTCTCCCTCTCCTTCAATTCCTTCAAGATTCCTCCGGTAATCAGGGCTGCAATAAGCGCCGCAAAGATATCACTAAGTGGCTGAGACATTTGTAGGCCAAAAAGCCCGAAGGCACGGGGGAAAATCAGCAGAATCGGAATCAGGCAAATGCCCTGTCGAAGCAAGGCCACTATGCTGGCCCTAAGAGGATAGCCTGTGGTTTGGGAAAACATATTGGCCATGGTAATCTGGGCGGCCAGAGGCATGGTCAGGCATTGCAGCTGCAAAGCCAAGGTGCCGATTCGGATAACCTCCGCATCTTCTTTCCGGAAGGCGGTGACAATGGGCTTTGCCATAAGAAAGACTCCCACGCCGGCAAAAATCAGCATAATAAAGCAGACTTTCAGACTGAAACGATAGGCCTCCGCCACTCGCTTGTAGTGCTTGGCGCCATAGGCATAGCCGCAAACCGGCTGAAAGCCCTGCCCAAAGCCGATAACCAGGGAAAAGATGAACATACTGACACGCATCACGATGGCCATGGCTGCAATAGCCGCATCTCCGTAAGGATGGGCGGAAAAGTTCAGTAAAATGGTGGAAACACCGGCAATTCCCTGTCTGGCAAGGCTGGGACAGCCGAAGCGCAGAATAATGCTGTAACGTTTTAAGCCGGGCTTAAAATTCCGTGGAGATACGGAAATGCAGGCCGGCATCTTGTTGCATTGGTACAATAAAATGCCGAAGGATATCATTTGACTTATTACGGTAGCCACCGCAGCGCCGCCTATCCCCATTTTCCCAACGTAAATAAAGAGAGGATCCAAAAACATATTGAGGACACCGCCAGTACTGATGCCGATCATGGAATAAAAGGAATTTCCCTGAAAGCGGAGCATATTGTTCATGCCCAGTGAAGCCATCATAAAGGGGCTTCCGAAAAGGATGATTCTGGCGTACTGCATGGCATAGGGGGCAATGGTTTTGGTGGAGCCCAGAGCGTAAACTAGGGGTTCTACGAAAATGCCGGCAATCACTGCAATCAGCGTTCCCAGTATCAGCTCTGTAAAAAATCCCACGGCCACATAGCGTTCCGCTTCTTCCTGCTTTTTCGCACCCAAAAGCCGAGAGATTTCATTTCCGCAGCCCATTCCAATCATAAAGGCGATTGCCTGAATGATGGCCGCCATGGAAAATACCACTCCCACTGCGGCAGAGGCGGAGGTTCCCAAGCGGGAAACGAAGAAGGTGTCCGCCATGTTATACACCGCCACCACAATCATGGACACCATGGAAGGAACGGCCAGCTTGGGAATCAAACGATTCACCGGTTCCTCCAGCATTTGCCGAAACTTCTCCTCTTCGCTTATGGCCATGTCTTCCACTCCCTTCTCTGGCAATTTTTCTACTTCCATGCTACAATGACAGCCATTATACTACCGTAAAATTTTTTTCGCAAAAAAATCTTGAGTTTTGGGAATTATCAGCGTTCATCGGTGGTTTTATTGATTTAATGTTCATCGGCGGTTTTATTTAACATTTATCAGTAGTTTTATTGATTTATCGTTCATCGGTAGTTTCGCAATTTTAATATTATGAGTATGTTGAGAGTCAGGGGAGTTTAGAAATGAAGAAGTTTTTTCGTTATGTCAGTCAAAGTATAGCCGGGATGATCGGGCTTTCCGTTTATATTTTAGCGGATACCTATTTTATTTCTTCCTATGCGGGAACGGATGGCCTTGCGGTTTTGAATTTGATTCTTCCGCTGTACGGCCTTCTAAATGCTCTCGGCAATATGATTGCGGTGGGCTGCGCCACCAGATACAGCATTCGACAGGCTGCGGGAAAGGATGTAAGCTCCTTCTTCTTCCAGGCTATTTTTTGGAACTTCATTTTTGCCCTGCCCTTCACCTTCTTCGGCCTCTTCTTTCCGAAGCAGGTTTTAGCGATTTTAGGGGCAAATGCGGAATTGCAGAATCTGGGAATGAGCTATGTTCGAATCATTTTAGGCTCTGCCTTCCTCTTCATGGCAAACAGCAGTATGACCGCCTTCACCAGAAATGACAAGAACCCCTCCATTGCCATGGCCGGTTCTCTGATGGGGTCCCTCTTTAACATTGTTTTTGACTATATTTTCATGTTCCCCATGGACTTGGGCATGACCGGAGCAGCTCTGGCTACTGCCCTGTCTCCGGTGGTTACCAGCTTGGTCTGCTCTCTGCATTTTCGGAGTCCGAAAAATACCATTGCCTTTCGTTGGCAAAGTCCGCGCTTTAAGCATCTCTGTGCCTGCTGCAAGCTGGGATTTTCCGCCTTTGTCGGCGACCTGACCAGTGCCGTGACCATCAGTACCTTTAACGGCCTGATTTTAGGCCTTAGCGGAAATATTGGTGTTGCCGCCTACGGTGTCATTGCCAATGTTTCCTCTGTCTGCACCTGTGTATTCAACGGTTTGGCTCAGGGAAGCCAGCCCTTAATCAGCAACAGCTACGGAAAACGTGATATTCATAAGCTCCAGTCCTACCTGCATTACGGCATCGTAAGCGCTTTGGTACTGGCGGTTTTGATTGTGGCAAGCATCATTTTCCAAAGCGACTTCTGTATCGCTCTATTTAACCGGGAAAATGATCCTATCCTCTACCAGTATGCCAAGGAAGGAATTCCCTTGTATTTCATCGGTTTCCTTGCGGCCGGGCTGAACATCCTGATGGTGAGCTATTTCTCCGCTACCAGCAATCCCCGCCCCGCCTTTATCTGCTCCTTGCTGAGAGGCACCATTGCTATTGTATTTTTTGCCTTCTTACTTTCTTCCCTTCTAAAAATGCCGGGGGTTTGGCTTTCCTTCCCCGCATCTGAAGCCTTCACCTTCCTGGTGGTGCTGTATTTTTACCGGAAGGAAAGAAAAGAGATGCAGCTGCATTTGGAGGCGCAACAGGGGGGGAAATAAGGTCGGCGGAGGGAAGGGCTGTATTCATCGAAATGATTTGCTCCGATGTAGTATAGGTATGAAATCGAGCACGCTCTCGCTAACCTCGCCCCTACGAAGGGATGGACGGTAACTATTGAAGAAATACGCTCCAATGCATAATAGGTCTGTAATCGTGGCACGCTCTCGCTAACTTCGCCTTCGCAACGGTACTAACTTCAAGCTTCGCTTTGCTCGCTTTCAGTAAGTACCGGCGGGCTCAGATTACCCCTATTATAGACACATACTGCATTATTCGCTTCACATATTGATTTTTACAGTTCTTCACTTCATCGGATTTCGCAAGTATCGGGCTCAGATTACCACTCATTTCATCCCTATCCTATAGAAAACCTGGCTGAATTTAATGCTTCACCTTTTAATGCTACTGGAGAAACAGTAGTCTAAATGCATTCAGGGTGTTGTACCCCTTTCTTCAGCTGGGCGGCCTTTTCAGCTCCTTCCAGTCTTTCCACCAGTGCCAGGGCGAAGTCTAAGGCGACGCCCATTCCTCTTCCGGTGATGATCTGTTTTCCCACTTCCACGGCTTTTCCGCTCCATTTTGCGCCGTCTACGTCGGAGATGCCTTCTTCAAAGCCCGGGTAGCAGGTGAAGTCTTGCCCTTTCAAAAATCCCAGACGGCCGAAAATGCCGGGGGCTGCACAGATTGCGGCCAGATCCTTTCCTGCTTGGAACTGCTTTTCTAAAGCTTCCAGAAGCTTTTTATTTTCCTCTAAATGGGGAACTCCGGGAATTCCACCGGGTAAGAAAAGTAAATCCGCGGAGGAAAAATCATTTTCCGTAAGCTCGGAAATATTCTTATCACAGAGAATGGTAATCTGGTGGGAGCCCTTCACGAGCTTATCCGGAGCAACTGCAATAAGTTCCACCGAAACACCTGCTCTTCGTAAAATATCCACCACCATTAAACATTCAATTTCTTCCGTGCCTTCCGCAAAAAATGCCAGTACCTTTTTCATAGAAACTCCTTTCAACGCTTTTTGTATTTCACTACAGTCATTACTTTCATTACAGCCATTACCGCCATTACTCTCATTAAAGCTATTATAGCATTACCGCATTACTTTCATTGCTGCCGGTGCTTAGCTTTCTTACACTACGATACATATCTTACTCCATTTTTTGAAAAAGAAATAGAGTGAGAAGAACTGTGAGCAGAAGAGCAGGAAAATGTTTGAAAAAGCTTTGGAAAATTTTTTCTTGCAAAAAAAAGTATTTTGAATAAAATATTAAAAGTAGTATAAAATTGTGATAATTTCACTAATCATATCAGTAAAATACAGACTTTCTTTAGCGGAAATGTCGTAAATGTGGAGTGTAAGGGTGATTGGTTGAAAGAAGGGAGAGTCTATGGGAGAAAACAAAGAGATAGTAGAGGAAAGTGGAATGATGTCACAGAACAGTCCAGATGTAGAGAGAGAAGGCGGCTCGAAACAGAACCCGCAAAAAAAGGGAGGGTTTGGAGCCTATCAGGAACCACTGCTTCTCCTGCTTTTTGTAACAATAGGCGCTGTTTTG
>CALHIC010000347.1 GCA_938030845.1 uncultured Oribacterium sp.
TCGTCTCCACCTTCTTCGTTTATGTTGAAAGTAAGCAAATGAGATAGAGAGAGCCGCCAGCTTTCTTCACTATGCATAAGAGGAACTCGTTTTTCATCCAAAAGCTGTCTGACATCGATTAGAGATTGGGCAAAGGCCCAAATACCGATGACGAAGAGGGTAAAGACCTCTATCACGATGGGGTTTAAAGTAACGGCGAGAAAGGCTGTGACAAAGGCTTTGGCTTCCTCCCGCATCTCCGGACTTTTCATGATATAGATAAAGTTCATAGCTTCTCGGAAAGCTAGAAGAGACAGGACCTGTGCCGAAAGGTTTGCATAGTCGCTCTTTTTTTGGTGGATAAGATACTCCACCTCCATGCCGTTTGCTCCGCTATAGGGAATGGACTTATCGTCATCCTTTTTATGATAGGAATGGAAGTACCGTAAAGAGTATTCTCCCAAAAGCCCCACCTGTAAGGGATTGGCCTTGGAGTTTGTAGAAAATCCGGGAGGGACGGCGTATTTTTCATCATCACTTGGACAGGGCACTCCCTCGGGAAGGAGATATTCCAAGAGCTTTTTCTTACCCAGGTTTCTAAGGTTTTCCAAGGCCTTTCTATTTTGCTTGTTGATTTTTGTGACCTGTCCGCTGTAGGCCGGAAGGGAAAAGCTGTTCCATTCTGCTTCTGCGGAATGATAAAAGTCTTGAATTTCTTGGGATAAGTCTTCTTCATCATCGTCCTCCTCGTCTTCATTTTCCCTTCTGGCTTCTCGTTCTTCCTCCAACCATTCCTCAAAGTCTTTTACTTCTTGCTTCACCGTTTCTGCCTGCGCTTTTAAGCTGTCACACTTTGGCGGAAGAGCTTCAATGTTTTGCCTTATGCTGCCCTCCGCATCCAAATATTGGTCATAGCTGCTTAATTCGGCCTCTATAGCGGCAATGCCGTCTTCTTCCAAATTTGGCTTTTCTTCTTCAAAGTGTTGCCGTAACTCGGCTACTTTTTCCCGAAGAGAATCGGCAGTGGATTGGTACCTTGGAACAGTTTGCTGAATTCTTTCCAGTCCGGCAGTAAAGCCGGCACAGGAAGAATAAAAAGCTCCCGGATTGTGGGCAGAAAGTGCTTTTGCGGCGTTTTTATGCTGTGTTGCACAAGCTTTGCACTCCATATCGATTGTCTCAATCAGTCCTTCCAAGGCTTCAATATCTCGATGGCTTAGGGAATATTTTTTTTGTAATTCTTCTATACTTTTGGATTCTTTTTCTTTCTTTTGAAAATCCTCCAGAGTAGCAAGGGCTTCCGTGTCTTCTTTCTTCTCTCCTAAAAATTCTATGGCATCCTTTGCCAGAAGTGCCGGCATGTATTCCAGCACTTCTTCTTCAAAATAATGGTCTGCGCAAAGGATTCCCCGATTTGGAAAGAGAAAGTCTTCCTTCTCCACCTTGCATGGAAAGAGATCCTTGGCTTCTGTATAAAGGGAGGTGAAGCCCTCCAGTTCTTCTTGCAGCAGCTTATCATCTCGATATTCCAGGGCATATATACGGTAGTTTTCCCAAAGAGGCCTATGAAATTCCGAAAAAAGGGACTCCATGGCACTGTTTAAGGCGGTTTGCATATAGAGCTTTTGGGAGATTGTTCTGGCGGATTCCGCAATGGTAAGCACCAGTGCAGCTACCAGAACAAAGATTAGGGAAAGAAATACCGTAATCGATGCGGAGAATTGTTTTTTCGCCATAAACTCTTCCTTTCCAAAAAGAGAAGTGTAAAGAAAACGCTTTAAATACCGTTACTTTGATCTTCAATTTTCTTCATAATGGCTTCCAAGACTTTAACAATTTTGGCTTTGAAGATAATGACTAAACCGATTAAGACTACCATAATGAGTACCAGCTCAATGGTGCCGATGGCCTCATCACCATTCAGCAAATCCCTTCGTTTTTTCCTGCATTGTTCTATTCTGGAAAAAAGCCAGGCGTCCACTGCATAATGGGCATCTTCTAATGCGTATTTGTACATCGTAACCTCCTTTTGTGTGCGGCATGATTGCCGAGTGAATGTATGGGCAAAGAGAATGCTTGCTGTTTTCCAAGAACTCTCTTCGTCTTTTTAGTGTAGGGATTGCATGGCCGGATACAGAATCATCAGCATAATGACAAAGAGCTGTAGTATTAAAGGAAGCAGAAGCTTGGTTCCGGCTTCCTCTCCCAAACGCTTTGCCATATGTTTTCGTACGGAAAAAGCTTCCTCCATTTCCATATGGAGCTGACGGGAAAGATCCTTGCTACCATTTTTCCGGTTCTGTTCTATGAGACTGATGAGTTTACCGTAGGGCTTTAAAGCAATTCTTTTCGAAAAATTCAGATAGGCCTCTCCCTCCCCCACATTGCTTGCCAGCTGGTTTAAGAGGGTATTTAACTCCTCATATAAGGGGTGGGATTCCTGATGACAATTTTTCACCAGATAGTTGTAGTGCTTGGCAATTTCCGAAAAGCTGTTTCGGATCGCCAGTCCTGCTCCAAGATAAACTACTAACTTGGAAACCAATTCTGCATAATCCAGGGTAAGGGAGGACAGTCTGGATTTTTGACGAGTTTTCTGTTGCTCTAAAGCTTGCAAAGGGAGAAGGAAGCAAGCAAAAAGTCCCAGAACCGGAATCAAAAGATAGCGAAAATTCTTTTTTTCGGAAAAATGAATGTGATGGCCCATAATTTCCTTAGGCACAAGCAGTTTATCCCTGGAGCGGGTATGCTCATTACTGTACTGTAATGTATTTTGAAGGGCCATTTCCAAGGCCTCGGTTTCACTTAGCTTTAAGGGCAAAATACGAAGAGCATAGGAATAGGTGGGAGAGTTGTAGGTGATTTCATTATTTTCATTAAAGAAACTGCTGATTTCATCTCCTTCCACCTCCTCTTCAGGATGAATATTGGCGCTGAGAACCACTTCCAATGTTCCTGTAAGAATCTGGTTTTTTTCCAGATATTCATGATGGATTTGTCCTGAGTCTTCTAAAATATCTCTATACTTTGTGTAGCTTTTATCGCTATCTTGAAGGGGAGTTTCCTTCTGATTAGTCCATAAGCTTTCCGGACGAAAACTCCAGGTGGCTTTGATGTTTTCCGGGCTAAAGATTTTTTTTAGCTGTATGTTTCCGGAGATGCCGTCAAAGCTGTCTTCTTCGTTTAGAATCAAGCTCTCCATTTTTTCTTGCAGCTTCGCAAAAGTTTTATCCGCTTCTTCCTTGCTATAGAGTCTTGGAGATACCGTGACATAGATTTCTTCCTTTTTCTTTCCTGAAATTCCCGTAACATTGAGGGGGATTTTTTTCTCTACTCCACCTATAGGCTCTCTTTGGATTTGATTTCCGGGGAGGAGGAATTGCTGTTCTGTTCCCTGCATAAAAAGGAGGGCAGCAAGAAGAAAGGAAACAATCAGAATAAGGATTTGCTTTTTCAGCAGTTCCGTTTTAGAGCCGGGAATACGAAACCATAATTTTTTGAGTTCTTGCTTTATAGTGTAGGGGTTCATAGATAGTCCTTTTTGGTGACGCCCGGAGAGGGGAGATATGATAGAAATACCGGATGGGAAAGAAACAACGGACACGAAGAAATGCCGGAGACGAGGGAAATGCCGGAAATGCCAGAAATGGGGGAAATGTCGGAGATGGCGGAGATGGCGGAAATGTCAGAGGAAATATATGTCCTCTGATAAGCCTTACACGGGGATGGCAATAATCTTTTGGGAGAGGTAAATGGCCAGAAGGTATATACAGAGACAAAAGCTCATTAATCCTCTTCCCATAATGGTGGAATAAAGAATCCGAAAAAATTCCGGAGAGCTGGCATTTAGATAAAAAATCATAAAGAAAGGTACACCGTTCATTATCTTTTGCTCGAATCGTCTGGAAGCATTGAGGGTGATGATTTCTTCGGTAATGGTCAGTTTATCCCGAATAATTGTGCTGCTCTGCTGAATAATCTGAATCAGATCTCCTCCGGAGCGCTTTGCCACTAGGAAGATTTCCGAGAAATTATGGATATCATCAACGCCGGAACGAAGAGCAAATTGGGAAAGAGCTTCTTCCAGAGGGCGATTCATGGAAAGGGAGCGTTTGATTTGCTTTAGCTCCTCCACCATATAACATTTCTTTCCAAGGAGATTTTCCAGATCCGGGATGCAGGCGAATAAAGCATTTTCCAAAGAATATCCGGCACTCAGATAGGCACTGAGGATGGAAAGCATTTCTTTAAATTGGGAAACCAATACCTCCTGTCGCTTCTTTCTTAATTTATCTCTTTGGAGAAAAGGATAGAAAAAGCTGAAGGGAAGCAGAAGCAAAAAGAAGAGAATATGCTGATAAAAGGCATAAGAAAAGAGAAGAAGGAGCAATAGAAACTTGACCCATAGGAAGAGATATTCCGGGAGATAAATGATGTACTCCCTATAATCGACTACGGAGTTTGTCTTCGTTATAGAGATCCGACAGCTTTTCAAGAATTTTGCCATTGTATTGATATAATTTTTTGAGTTTAACTTCTCCATTTT
>CALHIC010000348.1 GCA_938030845.1 uncultured Oribacterium sp.
CCCTCTGCAGCCTTAAACTCGTCTACGAGCCACTTGGTAATACGATCATCATAGTCATCACCACCTAAGTGAGTATCACCGTTGGTGGACAATACTTCGATTACACCGTCTCCGATGTCGATGATGGATACATCGAAGGTACCACCACCTAAGTCGTATACCATAACCTTCTGCTCGGACTCATCCTCCAAACCGTAAGCAAGGGCTGCCGCTGTAGGCTCGTTGATGATACGCTCTACCTTAAGACCTGCAATCTTACCTGCATCCTTGGTCGCCTGACGCTGAGCATCGTTAAAGTAAGCAGGAACGGTAATAACCGCCTCGGTTACCTTTTCTCCCAAATAGCTCTCCGCATCCGCCTTTAACTTCTGTAAAATCATAGCGGAAATTTCCTGTGGAGTATAATCCTTTCCGTCGATAGATACCTTGTAATCTGTACCCATGTGTCTCTTGATGGAGGAAATGGTTCTCTCCGCATTGGTTACCGCCTGTCTCTTAGCAGGCTCTCCTACAAGACGCTCTCCGGTCTTGGTAAATGCCACTACAGAAGGGGTTGTTCTCATACCCTCTGCATTGGGGATAACAACGGGCTTTCCGCCCTCCATAACTGCTACACAGCTGTTGGTTGTTCCTAAGTCAATTCCAATAATCTTTCCCATAGTCTTTACTCTCCTTTTTCTCTATATACAAAAATGTTTTTTACTTCAAAATGTTTTCTAACTGCTATTATCTTAAAGCTCTAACATGATATGCTCATGCCTTAAGCTTTATTGCCTTACTATTCATCGCATTACTTTTACTGTCTACTTCTTTACCTTTACCATGGAGTGGCGAACCACATTTCCTCTATAGGTATAACCCTTCTGAAGATCCTGGGTAATGGTGTCTTCCTCTGCATCTCCCTCTTCCTCTGTCATCACCGCATTGTGTAAAGCCGGATCAAACTTCTTACCGAGGGCCTCGATTTCCTGAATATTGCAGTCGGCAAACATCTTCTGAATCTGCTTGTAAATTCCTTCTATGCCTTTCACGAAGGGGGAATCCTTTTCCTCTTCCTGCACATGGCTTAAAGCTCTTTCAAAATTGTCCACCACCGGAAGCAGGGCTTCGATAATGCTTTTGGCTCCCAGTTCAAACATCTGTGCCTTTTCCTTCTCGGAGCGCTTTCTAAAGTTCTCATACTCCGCCAAGGTTCTAAGGTACTTATCCTTTAATTGGAGAAGTTCCGGATTCTCTTCGGAGCTTCCTTCCTCTGCTGACTGAGAACTCTCAACAGCTTCCTCTCCGGAAGTCTCTTCGGAAGCGGCCTCTGCATTCTCTTCCCTTTCTACTTCTGCAGATGCTTCCTGAGCCTTATTAAGCTCCTCTTCCATCCCTTGCTGCTCTGTATTTTCTGCCACAAGTCTCTCCTTTCTCTATTTAAAAACTCCGTTCCATATCCTGAATCAGATTTGTCAAAGTTTTTAAAACCTTCTCATAATCCATTCGCTTTGGTCCAATGACTCCAAGGGTACCCTGCATTCCGTTACCCAAGTGATACTTTGCGGTAACTACTGCACAATCCGCCATATCCTCCAAAGGACTTTCCTTTCC
>CALHIC010000349.1 GCA_938030845.1 uncultured Oribacterium sp.
GAATCGGCACTTGTTTCCGGAGAGGATTTAAGGAAAAAAGAAAGCCTTCAGAAGCATGCGGATTGGGCCGAGGAGATTTTAAGAAAATATCCCCATCTTTCCTCGGAGAATGTCCATGAGATTGTACAGGTAGAAGTGGCAAAGGTTTTCATGGAGGTTCTTTCCTGCGCGGGAATCTTTAAAAGGGATGCAGAAGGAAAGGCGGCCTTCCGTCGTTTTATGGAAGTGATCTCCAAAGCATAATTTCGAAATAGAAAAATAGGGCGGTAAGGACAAGCTCAATAGAGGGCAGTAAGGAAAAGCCCGGGAAACAAAAAGGAGAAAAATGGCAAAGAGCTATAATGCAGACAGTATTACTGTTTTAGAGGGATTGGAAGCGGTACGAAGAAGGCCGGGAATGTATATCGGATCCATCGGAAGCAAGGGCTTAAATCATTTGATTTATGAAATTGTGGATAATTCCGTGGATGAGCATTTGGCAGGATATTGTACGGAAATTTCCGTAACGCTCCATAAGGACGGTTCCTGTACGGTACGGGATAATGGACGTGGAATCCCCGTTGACCGGCATAAGAAGGGAATTTCTGCGGAAAGAATTGTAATGACCACCCTCCATGCCGGAGGAAAGTTTGATGATAGCTCCTATAAAACCTCCGGAGGCTTACACGGCGTAGGTTCCTCCGTGGTAAATGCCCTGTCCAACTATATGCGGGTCAGGGTTTATCAGAATGGAAAAATTTACGAAGATGAGTACGAAAGAGGGATTCCCAAGACGGAGTTGATCGACGGTCTCTTGCCGGTGGTGGGAAAAACCAAGGAAACCGGTACGGAAACCACCTTTATTCCCGATGACAGCATTTTCGAAAAAACCCGTTTTAAGGAGGAGTGGCTGATGTCCCGCCTCCACGAGACTGCTTACCTGAACCCTACACTTCATCTTCATTTTCGGGATGAACGGGGAGAGGAAGTCGTTAGCAGAGATTACTATGAGCCGGAGGGACTTCATGCCTTCGTAGCGGAACTGGTAAAGGACCAGACGAAAATTGTGTCTCCGATTATTTCCTTTCAGGGAAAGAGCGGTAAGACTGAGGTGGAATGTGCCTTCCAGTTTACCGACAGCTTTGAGGAAAATCTTCTGGGCTTTTGTAACGGGATTTATACCCAGGAGGGGGGAACCCACATTGTGGGGCTAAAGACCAAATTTGCCCAGCTGATGAATACTTACGCAAGACAACTGGGAATTTTAAAGGAAAAGGATCCGAACTTTACCGGAGCGGATACCAGAAACGGTATGGTGGCTGTGCTTTCCGTAAAGTATCCGGAGCCTGTTTTTGAGGGGCAGACCAAAACCAAGCTGGCTTCTTTAGAGGCGGCTAAGGATGTTTCTTCTGTGGTGGGAGAAGAGCTGGAGCGATATTTTGACAGAAATCTGGAAATCGTAAAGGCTATTCTTTCCTGTGCAGAAAAATCTGCCAAGATTCGAAAGCAGGAAGAAAAGGCCAAAGTAAACCTTTTATCCAAGTCCAAGTACAGCTTCGATTCCAATGGAAAATTGGCAAATTGCATTTCCAAAACCCCGGAGGAATGCGAGATCTTCATCGTGGAGGGAGACAGTGCGGGAGGCTCGGCCAAAACCAGCAGAAATCGTCATACCCAGGCCATCCTGCCTTTGAGAGGAAAGATTTTAAATGTGGAGAAGGCATCCATCGATAAGGTTCTGGCCAATGCGGAAATCAAGACCATGATCAATGCCTTCGGTTGCGGTTTTTCCGAGGGCTTCGGGAATGACTTTGATATTTCCAAACTTCGTTATCATAAGATTATTCTCATGACGGATGCGGATGTGGATGGAAGCCATATTGATACCTTGCTGCTTACTTTCTTCTACCGCTTTATGCCGGAGCTGATTCAGGAAGGGCATATCTATGTTTCCATGCCACCCCTGTATCTGCTGATTCCGGATAATAAAAAAGAAAAACCCCGGTATTTATATGATGAGAAGGCATTACTTGCTTATCAGAAGAAGCATGGCAGTTCAGGCTATGAATTAAAGCGATTTAAGGGTCTGGGAGAAATGAACCCTAAGGAGCTATGGGAAACTACCTTGAATCCTGAAAATAGAGTCCTAAAGAGGGTGGAGATTGAGGATGCCAAGCTGGCTTCTCAGGTGACCAGTATGCTGATGGGTACGGAGGTGGCTCCCAGACGAGAGTTTATCTTCACCCATGCTATGGAAGCGGAAATTGATGCATAGAAAGGCTGAGGAAGAGAGAGTATGCCAGAACAAATCTTAACCACGGAATTTTCTGAGGAAATGCAAAAGTCCTATCTGGACTATTCCATGAGCGTAATTACCAGCAGAGCCGTGCCGGATATTCGGGACGGTTTAAAGCCTGTGCAAAGAAGAGTCCTCTTTGATATGGGAGAGCTTAGGGTCTTCCATGACAGACCAACCCTTAAATCTGCAAGAATCTGCGGTGATACCATGGGTAAATATCACCCGCATGGTGACAGTTCGATATATGAAACTTTGGTTGTTTTGAGTCAGGACTTTAAAAAAGGAATGCCTTTAATAGACGGGCACGGAAACTTCGGATCTATAGAAGGTGACGGAGCGGCCGCTATGAGATACACGGAAGCCAAACTTGCAAAATTTGCGGAAGAAGTGTATTTAAAGGATCTTGATAAGACTGTTGAATTTATTTCAAATTATGATGAGACAGAAAAAGAACCTGCAGTCTTGCCTGTTAGAGTGCCGAATCTTTTGATAAACGGCGCTGAGGGTATTGCTGTAGGTATGTCAACTTCAATTCCCACACATAATCTTTTGGAAGTATGTAATACATGTATTGCCTATATAAAGAAT
>CALHIC010000350.1 GCA_938030845.1 uncultured Oribacterium sp.
GTATGCTAGAATTCGTTAGTCGGTTACAAATCGACTAAGGCGAATTGGTCAAGAGGTTAAGACGCAGCCCTCTCACGGCTGAATCCCGGGTTCGATTCCCGGATTCGTCACTCCCGAGCATTGCTCGGGTTTTTTTGTGTCTATTTTTCTTTCGTTTTTTCTTTCTTTTCTTTTTTCTCTGATTTGGTACAATAGAGAAGCATTTAAAATAAAGGAGAAAGATAATGCACAAAAATCTTGTTTTGGATATGGGAAATGTTTTAGTCACCTATGATCCGGTTTGGGTGATTCAAGAATATACAGATAGAGAAGATTGGATTAAAGAAATTAAAGATGTGATGTTTTATTCCGGAGAGTGGATCCGATTGGATGCGGGGCTGATGTCTGAGGAGGATGCTTTGAAAGCATGGATGAAACGTTGCAGTTCACCCCAGGTGGCAGAGCTTTGTAAGAGCTGTTTTGAAAACTGGGATAAGTTCAATATGAAAAAAATCCCGGGAGTGGCGGAAATCCTAAAGGAGGAGAAGGAGCAGGGAAGAAAGCTTTATCTTTTGTCCAATGCGTCCATGCGGCTGGTTCCGATTTGGAGGGAAGTGCTTCCCGGATCGGAATATTTTGACGGAATTTTTTATTCTGCGGCCTTTCATTGCATGAAGCCTCAGGATATTATTTATGAAAGATTTTTAAAGCATTTTTCTTTGGAAGCAAAGGATTGCTTTTTTATAGATGATTTAACAGAAAACATTGAGGGTGCAAAGAAAGCAGGCTTGGATGGCGCGGTTTTACCCCTTCCCCAGGCATCTGCTCTTCGAAAGATTTTGGAAGAAGAGAAAAATGCATAAAGTCTATAGGAGGATAAATGAATCAGCTTAAGGAACATCCCTTTCCTTTGGTGGAATATACAATCAGCACGGGCATTCTCCCAATTGTGGAATCTCCCCTTTTTCAAAGAGAAACAGGGTTAGAGCATGGCTTCTCCACCAGAAAAGGTGGCGTATCCAAGGAACATTTGGCTTCTTTGAACCTAAGCTTCTCCGTGGAGGATGCCCGGGAAAATGTTCTGGAGAATTTCCGAAGAATCGGAGAGCGTTTTGGGAAAACTCCTGAGGACTTTGTTCTTAGCAAGCAAAGCCATGAAACCAAGGTACTGAAGGTAGGCACGAAGGACAGGGGAAAGGGTATTACAAAAGATAGAGATTATGAGGGAATAGATGCTTTAATCACGGATGAGAAAGGAATTATACTTTCCTGCTTTTCTGCAGACTGTGTTCCGATTCTATTTTATGATCCTGTTCATAAAGCGGTAGGAGCCTGCCATAGCGGCTGGAGGGGAACCAAGGGGAAGATTCTTCAAAACGTGGTGGAGGAAATGAGAAAGCATTTCTCTTCTAATCCTGCGGAGATTCTTATTGCCATCGGCCCCAGTATTTGTAAGGAGCAATACGTTGTTTCGGAAGACTTGGCTCTTTCCTTTCTGGAGGATTATCCGGATTTAGGGGAAGATACAGCTTCTCCAATTCAAAGGATTTCAAAGGATAAATTTCAACTGG
>CALHIC010000351.1 GCA_938030845.1 uncultured Oribacterium sp.
TAACAAGACTTTTGCTTTAGGGTAAGAGCTTGTTTGCGAGAATAGCATGGTGGCCATAGCGTAGTTGGTTATCGCGCCAGATTGTGGTTCTGGAGGTCCCGGGTTCGACTCCCGGTGGCCACCCTATTTTTCTCGCACGAGGTTCTTATCTCATAGGGCCATCGCCAAGCGGTAAGGCACAGGCCTTTGACGCCTGCAGTCGTTGGTTCGAATCCAACTGGCCCTGCTTATGAGACACTAGCTCAGTCGGTAGAGCACTTGACTTTTAATCAAGTTGTCGCGGGTTCGATTCCCGCGTGTCTCATTCCTTTTTTAAAAGGTATGCGGATGTGGCGGAATTGGCAGACGCGCCAGATTTAGGTTCTGGTGGGCGACCGTGCAGGTTCAAGTCCTGTCATCCGCAGGCTGAAAACAAGGTTTTCGTGAGGATTGTGATAGAGGAATTATCCTTTATCACTTTTTTTGTATTCAGAAAGACTGGTCTTTTTGCGGGAAAAGCCTTATGCTATAGAAAATCTATAGACGAAGGAAAGGAAGAGAATCGTTTGGGAACAGAGGATACAAGTACAAAGGACAGTGTAAGTGAAAATAATGCTAAGGCTTTGATTCGGAAGGCGCTTCAGGCCAGAAGAAAAGCCTATAGTCCCTACTCTCATTTTCAGGTGGGCGTAGCGTTGGAAACGGATTCAGGAGAAGTATTTTTAGGCTGTAATGTGGAGAATGCTTCCTATGGAGCCAGCAACTGCGGAGAAAGAACCGCCCTGTTTAAGGCGGTCAGTGAGGGCTATAAGCATTTTCAGAGAATCGCCATAGTAGGAGGCATGAAGGATAGTGAAGAGCTTTCCTACTGTATGCCCTGCGGTATCTGCCGTCAGGTGATGGCGGAGTTTGTGGATTTACAAAGCTTTCAGGTCATTTTGGCAAAAAATGAAGAGGAATATCGGATTTATACACTTGCAGAGCTCCTTCCCCATGCCTTTTTGCCGGAGGCTCTGGAGGACTAAGCAGTTGCGTTGGGGTCAGTCCTTCTTTATGGGATAGTTCTTTACAGTTACAAGACAGAAGAGTTCATAAGGATTAAAAATGTAGTATGGGAAGCGGTAAATAACGCTTCTTTCAAAGATAATATGATTTAGTCGACAATCAAGGAGGATAGTATGGGAACAGCACACAATGAAGCAGAGTTAGGTCAGATTGCCAAGACTGTTTTAATGCCGGGGGATCCCCTTCGGGCCAAGTATATTGCAGAGACCTTTTTGACGGATGTAAAGTGTTTTAATACGGTGAGAAATATGCTGGGCTTTACCGGAAAATACAACGGGAAGGAAGTTTCCGTGATGGGGGCAGGAATGGGTATGCCCTCCATCGGTATTTATTCTTACGAGCTTTTTAATCACTACGATGTGGATGCCATTATTCGTATCGGTTCTGCAGGGGCTTTACACGAGGATATTGCGCTAAAGGATGTGGTTATGGCCATGGGAGCCTGCACCGATTCCCGTTACAGCTACCAGTATGAACTGCCGGGAGACTTTGCGCCTATTGCAGATTACTCCTTGTTAGAGAAGGCAGTAGGAACAGCCAGAGAGTTAAAGATTCCCGTTAAGGTGGGAAATGTGGTTTCCTCGGATGTATTCTATAACGGCTATACCAAGGCCAATGAAAAGTGGGCCAGCATGGGTGCCCTTTGCGTGGAAATGGAAGCCGCTGCCCTCTATATGAATGCGGCAAAGGCAGGGAAGAAAGCTTTAGCGATTCTTTCCATTTCCGACCATATCTTAAAGGGAACAGAGCTTTCTCCGGAAGAGAGAAAGGTGGGCTTTAAGGATATGATGGAGATTGCATTACGTTTGGCATAAAGATTTTGCATTATGTTTAGTATAAAGAGTTTGCATTATGTTTAGCGTGAAGAATTTACAGTACGATTAGTATGCGTAATTTGCATTATCTTTGGCATAAGGAGTTTCCATGATTAATTATTCAGAAGACGAGCATTGTTATCATATCGGCGTCAAAAAGGGAGATTTGGGAAAATATGTTCTCTTACCCGGAGACCCGAAGCGCTGTGAGAAAATTGCAAAATATTTTGACAATCCGGAATTGGTGGCGGACAGAAGAGAGTATGTAACCTATACCGGAACCCTTTTAGGCGAAAAGGTCAGTGTCTGCTCCACCGGTATCGGCGGCCCCTCCGCCTCTATTGCCCTGGAAGAGCTCAGTACCTGCGGAGGAGAGGTTTTTATCCGTGTGGGCACAGCGGGAGGGATGGATCTTTCCGTAGAATCGGGGGATCTGGTGATTGCCCAATCTGCAATCCGTATGGAGGGAACTTCCAAGGAGTATGCTCCCATTGAATGGCCTGCCACAGCGGATTTTGAGCTGACCAAGGTACTGGAAGAGGCGGGAAAAAAGCTTTCCGCAAAAACCCATGTAGGAGTAGTGCAGTGTAAGGATGCCTTTTACGGACAGCATAAGCCGGAGGACTTGCCGGTTTCTAAGGAGTTACTGGAGAAGTGGGATGCCTGGTGCAGATTAGGCTGTAAGGCCTCCGAAATGGAAAGTGCGGCACTGTTTACCGTGGGAGCCTATCTGAAAAAGCAGGTGGGGACCGTTCTTTTTGTGGTTTCCAACCAGGAGAGAGTGAAGGCTGGACTTTCCAATGAAATCTTACATGATACGGATTTAGCGATT
>CALHIC010000352.1 GCA_938030845.1 uncultured Oribacterium sp.
CTTTCTCTCTGCTTTCCCGCAGTCTGCTTTTCTGCTATCTGCCTTTCCCCTATTTCTTCTGTAAAGCTAAGCTGTCTCTCCCGAAAAAAGAAGCTGTAGTTTCCCTCTTCTTTCTCTACCGGAAAGGAAAAGTAGGGACAGGAAAATACGCCATTTTCCACTCTTCCCAAAATACTGTTTCCCTTTCCCATAAATCTTGCCACATATTCATTTACAGGACTGTAATATAGCTTTTCTCCCTCATCCACTTGGAGAATCTCCCCATCCTTCATAAGGGCTATACGGTGGGCAAGCCTTAGAGCCTCCTCCTGGTCATGGGTAACCAAGACCACGGTTAAATTCTCTTTCTTCTGAAGCTCTAAGAGAAAGTCTCCCATCTCTCTCCGAAGATTAGGGTCCAGGGCGGAAAAGGGCTCATCCAAAAATAGGATATTCTCATTCATGGCCAGGGCTCTGGCAATGGCTACCCTTTGCATTTGTCCTCCGGAAAGACTGTCAATGCGCCTGTCCGAATATCCCTCCAGCTGCACAAGCTTTAGAAGCTCCTCCACGCTTTTCCTTCGCTCTGCTTTGGGAACCTTTTGCAATTCCAGAGAAAAACCCACATTTTCTCCTACGTTCAAATGGGGGAAAAGCCTTAGATCCTGAAAGACCACGGAAATACCCCGCTTATGGCTGGGGAGATTTTGAATCTCCTTTCCCTGAAAGAAAATTTTTCCTTTGCTTAGGGGATATAAACCCAGCATCGCCTTTAGGAGGCTGCTTTTTCCGCAGCCACTTTCCCCAAGAAGTGCCAATATCTCTCCTGAACGAACCTCCAGGGAAATGTCCTTTAAAATCTTTTTCTTCTCCAGCTCCAGCTCTACCTTTTCACAAGATAAACGAATTTCCACCCTTAACTCCTTTTACAAAATGCTCTGTACGCCATCTTATTCCTACAAAGCTTATACTTGTCTTTACGCTAGTCTAAGCCCACTCTGTTCTAGCTTCACTCTGTTCAGACATCACTCTATTCTAGCCTCTTTCCCGCTGTATCCCCTTCTCTAAAAAGTCCAAAAGGAAAAACAAAAGAAAGCTGCTACATAGAAAAATCAGTCCGTAGGCACTGGCCAGATTCCTTTCTCCACTTTGAATATAGGGAACCATAATCAGGCTTAAGCTTTTCACCTTTCCTCCGCCTAATATCAAGGTCAAAATATACTGGCTCATGGAAAGGATATAAGACATCATAAAGGCCGGGAAAATGTATGGATAGAGCAAGGGCAGGCTAATCTTCCAAAAGAGTCTTCCTCCTACTGCTCCCATGACCCTCCCCTGCTCTTCATAGAGCTTCATTTTTCTACTCATACCCTCTTGCAAAAAACTGACCGCATAGGGCAAGGCATAAAGGACATGAGCCAAAAACACGGTAATAAATGGATTAAAAATCTTTACTTTCAAAAATAGAATCTGAGCCCCCATGGCAAAAACCGTTGCGGGAATCATAATGGGGAAATTCACCAAAAAGGCAAGGATGCCCTTTCCCTTAAGTCCCTCTTCATTTTGGTACTTGGCCGTGCAAAAAGCCACCAGTACTGTACAGAGGGAAACCAAAAGAGAAAAAGCCATACTGGAAAGCGTGTCCTGAAACAAAGCCTTCCTTTGAAAAAGAATGCTTTTAAAGCTTCGAAGAGAAAAGCTCGTGGGAAAAAGCTCCGGCCAGGCATAGCGTTCCGTAAAGCTGAAAAGCAACAAAAAGAAAAGGGGCAGAACTAAGCTTAGGAAAAAAAGATTCCGAAAGAGACGGTAAAAAACGCTGCCGGCCATTCCTTTTGATTTTATAGAATTCATAGCGCCTCCCCCCTTAGGTCTTCTTTTTCGGTAAGAATTTAAAGTAAAAGTAGCTTAAAAACAAAGAAAATAAGAGAATAATGCCGTTATAGGCTAAAGCCACCGGCCGCTGTAAAAAGCCTCTTTGTAGCTCCTGGTAGGATAAAACCGATAAAGCCTTGGGACTGGTAGCTCCTAATAGATAGGGAAGATCAAAGGCTCCAAAGGAGAAGGAGAAAATGATGAAAAAGGCCGCTAAGTACTGCCGTATGGATAGGGGCAGGGTGATTTTCCAAAAGGCTTGAAAGGGACTTGCCCCAAGGCATCTTGCCGCCTCTCCCGCCTTTTCATCCACTTGATAAGCTAGCGGCAGGGAGAAAAACAGGACAAAAGGCAGTTCCTTCCATAGGTAGGAAAGAATAATGCCTATGCCTTTCTCATCATACACCAGCGCCGGAAAGTCTGTTTGGGAAGAAATCCATGAAAAGGAATAGAAAAGCCTTGCCAAAAAACCGTTGGAAGACAGTAAAAACAAAAAGAATAATGCCACTAAACTATGGGGCATCATAATGGCGATTCTGAAAAAGCCTTCCAATCTTTTCCATTTTTCCCCCATTTGCAAAAGAAAGAAGGAAAAGAGAATCGCCAGCGCCAAGGATAGGAAGGAAGAAAGCAAGGATAAACGCAGAGTATAGAAAATAGAGGGGATAGTATCCCCTCTATGCATGATTTCCTGATAATGCTCTAAGCTTAAGCCTTTTTCCCCTAAAAAGCTTTTGATAAATCCATAGGAAACTCCCAAAAGGAAGATCGTAGATAAAATCAGCTGGGGTAGAATCCACAAATAGGAAATCTTCTTTTTCATCTTATTTTCCGGCCACTTCTTCCTGCCAGATTTCCTCAATGATGGGAACCAGACCGGCAGGCATTTCCGGTAAACGCTTCTCCAAAAGAACGCTCTGCTCTAAAACACCTTCTCCCAAGTCTACCTTGGCAAAGTTTTCCTGTACTTCCTTGGAAAGCTTGCTGTTATCCAATACAGGGATGGACTTTAAGGTCTCATAACGGTTTAACTGCACATCCTCGGAAAGCATGGCATTGATGGCAACCTGGGCTGCCGCATTGTGCTTTGCATTCTTGGAAATGGCAATGTAGTTGGTGTTTCCGATGGTTCCCTTATCCCAGATAAAGGTCTGCATATTGTTGGAGAAAGATCCGTCTGCAATGCTGTTGGATACAAGGTATGCAGAGTAAGTCATTCCCATAATCAGCTCTCCGTCTGCCACCATATTTCTCATGGTAGGCTCCTTCTCCGGATAGGTCTTTCCTTCCTTCCAAAGGTAGGGATTTAACTCCTTTAAGTATTCCATAGCAGGCTTAACCAGCTCTCTTACCGCTTCCTTATCTTCCTTTACGGTCTGGAAGGGCTCCACGCCTACAATGTCATAAATGACATTTCTCACAAAGGCGGAACCGGTGAAATCCGGAAGGGCCGGGTAAGTAATCTGTCCCGGATGGGCCTTGGCATAAGCCAAAAGCTCTTCGGTATTCTTCGGGAAATCTCCCTTGGTCTTATCTCCGTAGAAAACCATCTGTGCCTTACCGTAAGGTGCTTCATAGCCCTCAATGGGATAAGCAAAGTCCTTGTTGGTTTCCGGATCATCCTGATTTACCAGATTCTTAAAGTTGGGAAGATTTTGGGTAAATGGCCCATAGAGGAAATCACTTTCCTTTGCGGTTTTAAAGTTCTCTCCGTTAATCCAAATCATGTCGATATCGGACTCTTTGGCTCCCGCTTCCTTCTCAGCGGAAAGCTGCGCTAAAATGTCTTCGATTCCCATGGGAACACGATTCAGGGTAATTTCATAATTTTTCTTTAGATACTCTGCGTAGTAGCCGTCTAACCACTGATTTAAACGGTCATCTCCGCCCCAGCCGTAGAAATTTACGGTCTGTCCCTTGGCTTCCGCTACCAGCGCATCAAAGTCAGCTGAACCTTCCGCCTTTGCTTCCTCCGTAGCCTTATCTTCCGCTACAGAGCTTTCTGCATTTGTTCCTGCTGCATTTGCTCCTGCCCCGCTTGTCTCAGTTGCCGCCTTCTGGCCGCCGCAGGCAAGAAGCGCCATACTCATGGACAGCGCCAGTGCTAAAAATCTTTTTTTCATTGCTTTCTCCTTTTT
>CALHIC010000353.1 GCA_938030845.1 uncultured Oribacterium sp.
ATTTGCTTATACCTTTCGTTCCTCACTACAGGTAAAGTAAAAGATCTGACGGCTCTCAGCCAGCTCCTCCAATAGGGCTCTGGCTCTGGCTCCATTTTTCTCATCCAAATGACTAAAGGGATCATCCAGTAATAAGAAGGCTTTCTCCTCTTGGAACATGGCATCAAAGATGGCCAGCTTTTGACAGAAACGACAAAGATCCTGCAAGCCCTCACTTAGATAGCCCTGCTCCCGACTTAATCCCCTGTCCACAAAGCTAAGCTCCAGGTCCTCACTCATCTGGAATTGCAAAGGCTCCGTACTGATACTATGAAAATACTTTTGGAAAGCTTCCAAAATAGGCTCCTTATATTGCAGAGCAAAACGCTCCTTGGCCATTTCCAGATAAGTTTTGGTCTTTTGCAAAAGATTGTAGCGCTTTTCCAATGCCTCTCGCTCTTCTTTTTTCTGTGCCAAAAGTCTTTCCTGCTCTTCCAGGAAATCCAAATCCCGAACCTTCGCTTCTCTTTCCGCCCGTTTCCTCCGTATCTCTTCCCTGCTTTCTTCCTCCTCTTTCCGGAAAGCTTCCAGCTTTCTCCTACTCTCCTCTAAGGAAGGGCCTTCCTCCCATTCCTTCTGTTTCTCTTCCAATAAAGAAAAGGCCTGCTCTCCTCCTTCCTCTTCCACGAAGCGAAGGAACGCTTCTTTTCGACCTGCTGCTTCCATTTCTAAATCCTGCATATCTTCCAGCTTATGAAAACGGGAAAGAAGCTCTTCCAAGGAAGCAAAGCGGATTGCCTGTTGCTTTCTTTGTCTGGCCTCTTCCTCTTCCTGCTTTTCTTTCCATGTCCGCTTTTTCTGTTCTCCGCTCCACCACAGGAAGAAGCAAAGACTAAGGGAAAGAATCCCTAGTAATAGGAATAGGGCTGATGGAAGTCCCAAGGGCATACCGAAAAGCTTTCCGAAGAAAAGAAGAACAAAGAGCAGTCCCAGTCCTGCCAAAGCGAAAAGCACTGCCGGAGAAGTACCGGACAGCTCCCTTTCTTTTCCAGCCTCTGCACCGGCATTCTCCCAGCCGATTTTTTCTACACCGACTTCCGATACTTTTTCGATTTCCTTCTTTATAGAACGAATCTGTTCCTGAAGGGACTGCATTTCCTCCTTCCAAAGGAGTGCTTTCTTCTCCTCCGGAATCTCGGAAAAACGCTCCTGATAGTACCACTTTAAAGCATTTTCATAACGATACTCCGCCTTTTCCCATTCTTCCTTCTTCTGGGCATAGGACATCCACTTCCCCAAAGAATCCTTTTCCGAAATCCTTTGGCTAAGCTCCTCCTCCAGAGCCTTTCCCTCTTCCTTCCGCTTAGCTTCCTTTTCTGTAAGAGCAAGCACTTCCTTCTCTATAGAAAGAACTGCATTTTCCAAAGCCTCCTTGCCGTAAAGACCGGAGGACAATTCCTCCTCCTGCATCTTTAATTTGAAAATGTTTCCGGTGCGACGGTTAGGGGAAAGAGCATTAATGCCATCCTTGAGAATCGTCTGCACCTGCTGGAACTTCTTCATATCCTCCTGATCCTCCGCCACATTGCCAAGCTTGGCATGCATACGGGAGTTCATGGAAAAATGAAGATCCTCGTGACTGATCATACAAACTCTTTGAAAAGACTCTGCATCCAAAGAAAAAAGCTCTTCGCCTATATTTTCGGAATAATCCTTGGATTCCTTCCCGCTGTCCTCATCAAAAAGTCGGAAGCTGTCCTCAGACTTCTTTAGACCGAAGCTTCTTTCCAGACGATAGCGCTTCTCTCCGATACGGAAAATAATCCGGCCGCCAAAGGATGCTCCCTGAAAGGGCATATAGTGCTTACGCTCATTTTCCTCCAAGTCCTGTTTTCTATCTCCGGAAACCCCATAGAACATCAGCTTAAAGAAGTAGATAAAGCTGGTTTTTCCATAACCGTTGTCCCAGAGGAAACTGTTCTTCCCGGGAGAAAAGGAAAAATCCGCATCCTTCCATTTTCCGAATTGGGCAATGTGGCATGCTTCTATAATCATAGTTCTCCTCCCTGCAAAAGCCCCATTCCTAAGGCAATGATTTCTTCCTGCTCTTCCTTGGAAAGATTATCCGCAGCGGCCAACACCCGCAGGAATTCTCCCTTCAGGCTCTTTTCCTTCATGGCTTCTTCCCGATTCCAGCTAAGCTCGCACTCATCCTGTATTTCCAGGAAAAATACGCTGTCCTGAATCTGTAATTGCAGGTAACGAAGATTTCTTTCCTGCTCCAAGCCCTTCTTTCCCTTTAAAATAATGCGAAGGCTGTCTTCTTTGGAAATGCTTGCTTTTTCCATTTCCTCTTCTATCTTTTTCAGGCAGGCTAAAGTGCCCTCATCTTCCAAAAGCTCAATCTCCAAAATCCGGAACTCCCCTTGCTTAACGGGAATAAATTCCTTGTGAATTTCCTTCTTCTCTTCTTCGACCTTCAGATACAGAAATCCCCTTTCTCCTTCCTCATCGAAGCCTCTTCCTTGCAGGCAACCGGGATAAGCCCAAAGAGCCCCATTATTTAACTTCCCTTCGCCCCCCTTATGGATATGACCAAGGGCAATATAAGATAGGGGAAGCTTTTCCAGATTTTTCAGGAAAATGCCTTCCTCCACCTGCAAGCTATCCCCCTTGGGTGTTCCCTGATACAGAGCACCATGAAGCAGGAGGATATTGCAGTCCTCTTCTTTCAGCTTTAGGAACTTGGATTCTTCCTCCGACTCGGTTTCGCTTTTACTTAGCGCTTCCGATCCATGTACGGTTTCCTGTTCTACGCCTTGTTCAGCAGCTTGTCCGGCTCCCTGTGTAGCCCCTTCATTTTCTCCAAAGGAAATATCCTTGGTGCCGTATTCCACCCCTGCCAAAAGTAATCTGTCGTTTAAACGGTATTTCTTCCCTCTTTCCGAAAAAAGAAAGAGATTTTTCGGCAGATTTTCCTGATAGCGGAAGGTATTTTCCGTGTCATGGTTTCCTCTTAAATAGAAGAAAGAAATCTCCGGATGCTCCGCAATAGTGGATAGAAAGAAGTCCATGGTTCCATGAGAAACCACCGGACTGTCAAAAAGGTCACCGGCAATCAATATTCCCTGCACCTTTTTCTCCACAGCAAAGGACAGTAGCTCCTTCCAAGCCATGAGCTGCTTTTGTCTCCTATTTTCCGCCTCTTCCTTGGTAAAGCGGGAGCGAAATGCACTGTCCAAATGCAAATCTGCGGTATGAATGAGTTTAACCATAGGGGGAATTCCTTCTTTCTTGATTTCTTACTATTATAACATCTCAATGGAGCGCTCCAAAATGCCTGTCATCTTTGCCATAGCCAGTCCGTAATTACAAATGGGAATCTTCTTTCGAAGAAAGTCCTGATAACGACTCTCCACTTCTTTTTCACTAAGCATGCAGGCTCCGCAGTGAATCATCATCTTCACCCGCTTCTGTTCCTCCTCCGGCAAAAATCCCTTTCCCTCCGAGTACACGAACTGAAGCTTCTTTCCGGTATATTTTTCCAGCATCCGTGGAAGCTTTACCGTTCCGATGTCTCCGCATTGCCTATGATGACTACAGCCCTCAGCAATGTAAACCCTATCTCCATCCTCCAAGGTGGAAAGCACAGCACAACCCTCCAAGGCATAACTTAGAAATCCCTTGTATCTTGCCATCAGAATGGAAAAGGAGGTCAATGGCATAGTCTTAGGAAGAATTTGATTCACCTTGGAAAATGCCTGAGAGTCCGTAACCACCAGCTTGATTTTATCTCCCAAAGTTTCCAGAATCTTCGGAAGCTCCTCCACCTGGCAGACCAGGGGAATTCCATTATAATCTAAAATGTCTCGAATCGCCATTTGTTGCGGTAAAATCAGTCTTCCTTTCGGAGCGGATTCATCAATGGGCGTCACCAGTACCACAAAATCTCCCGGCTCCACCAGACCGTGAAAGAGCCGCTTTTTCTCTTCCTGAAGGCTTGCTAAGGGAGCAAAGGCATTTTTTACTGCTTCTACCCCCTCCTTGGTTTCGGAAGACACTAAAAATATCCCCTGAAAGGGCAGATCCTTTTTCCGAGAAATCCGGTCCTCTATCCACTCCTCTATCCGCCCTCTTTCTTCGGAAGAAAGTTTATCCGCCTGGCTTAATAAGAGGAATGCAGGAATTTTATTTTCCTGAAAAAGTCTAAGGTAGGAGGCCTCTTTCTCCGGCAAGAAAAGGACTTCACCCTGCTCCTCTTTCCTTGCAGACAAAAAGTCCTTGGCAGGAAGAAATAAGAGAGCAATATCCGTTTCCCGAAGCACTTCTTTGGTTCTTTCCACCCTCATGCTACCCATCTCCCCCTCATCATCAAAGCCCGGAGTGTCAATCAAGAGTACCGGTCCCAAGGGCAAAATCTCCATGGATTTCCGCACCGGATCTGTCGTGGTTCCTAAGATTTCCGAAGTAAGAGACAATTTCTGTCCTGCAATGGCATTAAAAAAACTGGATTTTCCCGCATTTCTCCTCCCGAAAAATGCGATATGAATCCGCTCCCCCTGAGGGGTGTCCTGTAGACTCATCTTTTTCTCCTGTTATAAAAAGTCTTGGCTATAGCCCTACGCGCTGAAGGAACTTCCTCTACGTACAGACTGTAAAAAATCAAAAAAATTTTCTAATCAATAAAGGTCTGAAGTTGGGGCACGTTCAGACTTCCCTGCATTCAGACCTTTATTGCCGAAGCTACTCCTAAATTATCTATAGCCTGTAATTTCTTTAGAAATAAAAGTCCCTCTTATTGGACTCGTAAATATTACTGATGTGATCCTTGGCAATGTTCCGTCGTTTTTCATTGGGGATGGTAAGAAGCTCTTTCTCGATTAAGTCTTCTCCGCACTTCTTGGTACCCTCACTGGCATAGTCGGTGAGGAACTCCGCCAAGGTCATAAGCGCATTGGGATGACAACAGTTTTGAATCTGTCCGGATTTACACAACGCCATAAAGCGATCTCCGGTTCTTCCCTCCCGATAGCAGGCGGTACAGAAGGAAGGCAAATACCCAAGATCCATCAACCATTTTACCACCTCATCCAGGCTTCTCTGGTCGGAAACATCGAACTGCTCCGTATCATGGGGACGCTCCTCCTCGGAATAGCCTCCTACAGAGGTTCTGGATGCGCCGGAAATCTGAGAAATACCGATGGATAGAGCTCTCCCTCTAACGGCTTCGGACTCTCTGGTGGAGATAATCATACCGGTATAGGGCACGGCAATCCGAATGCAGGCAATGATTTTCTCAAAAATCTCATCATCAATACCATTGTCAAACTGGCTGGGATCAATATCGGAGGCTCTCTTCAGTCTGGGCACGGAAATGGTGTGGGGTCCTACACCGTGTACTGCTTCCAAATGCTCCGCATGCATCAGAAGTCCTGCAAACTCATAGCGATACTTGTCCAAACCGAAGAGTACGCCGATGCCTACGTCATCGATACCGCCCTCCATGGCTCTATCCATGGCTTCCGTATGATAACGATAGTCATGCTTCGGTCCGGTAGGGTGAAGCTGTTCATAGCTTTCCTTATGATAGGTTTCCTGGAACAGGATATAGGTACCGATACCGGCTTCCTTAAGCTTACGATAATTTTCCACGGTGGTTGCCGCAATGTTTACATTGACACGGCGGATATCTCCATTTTTATGATGGATACTGTAAATGGTTTTAATACTCTCCAAAATATACTCAATGGGGTTATTAACGGGATCCTCTCCCGCCTCTAAAGCCAGACGCTTGTGCCCCATATCCTGAAGGGCAATTACCTCTTTACGAATCTCCTCCTGGCTAAGCTTTCTTCTGGCAATGTCCTTATTCTTCGCATGGTAAGGACAGTAAACACAACCGTTTACGCAATAATTGGAAAGGTATAAGGGTGCAAAAAGCACGATACGATTTCCGTAAAAGGCCAGCTTGATTTCTTCCGCAAGTTTAATCATTTTTTCATTCAAATCGGGAATTTCACAAGCCAAAAGGACAGAGGCTTCTCTATGATTCAGTCCTCCGCAATGTAAGCTTCCGTTTGGATTGTAAATGGGTTTTGCTTTTTCTAAGATCGATTCGATATAGGCTCTGTCGTTCTTCTTTTCGTCTGCAAAACGAAGAGTCTCCAGAATTTCCTCATGGGAAATGAATTCTTCCGCTTTTAAAGATTTTGGATTGTAGTTCATGATGCTCCCTTCTTTCGGTCCGAAGATCTTTTTGAATTTAATGAGGAAATCTACCACAATTCCTCTCTTTCCCT